>DAOSUR010000014.1 GCA_035378985.1 Anaerohalosphaeraceae bacterium | reverse complement strand
GGTTTTTTTATTTCACATTCCCATACAGTAATGGCTTTCCAGCCCAAACGCCTTAAAAGCATTTTATTTTTTTTATCCTTCGAAATGTTTTTTTCAAATTTGGCAAGCCAATATTCCTGATTGGCGGATGGGGTTGTGCATCGGCGGCATCCTTTGTGACGGTGCCAAAAACAGCCGTGGACAAATATAACCGTTTTATATTTGGTCAGAACGATGTCCGGTTTGCCCGGCAGATCTTTCCGATATATCCGAAACCGATACCCCAGACGATGAAGAAGCGACCTTACCGCTTTTTCCGGTGCCGTATCCCGGCTTCGGATTCTCGACATGTTCCAGCTTCGCTTCTCCTTTGTTAAATGGTCAGCCATATATTTTTATCGATTCAGTATTTTCGATTTAAGATACTCTTTGATTTTTTCAGGTCCCAATGCGTCTAAAAGCCTGACTCCGCCCAGACGGTTTAAAGTCTTTGCAATTTTAACGTATTGTTCCTTGCCTTGTATATCTGGATACTCTTTCAAAAAATCAAGCACAGCATGAAGAATGGTTCTGTTCCTGCCGAAATTTCTTTCAAGCAGATTGTGCTGAATATCCTGCGAGTATAGCAGAATATTTGTCAGTTCATAAGGGTCTTCTCTGCTCTCATCATATGTTAAATGAGCAAACCACCAAAGGCGAGAGATGCCGTTTCTGCTTAATGCTCTGCTGCTTTCGCCGTCAAAATAATATCTGCTGATAATGGTTCCATCTTTCTTGGGAGGCCATCGCCAAATCATGTAGTCCCAAAATGTTTCATGACAAAGATATGCCCATAATCGCTCCTCGGCAGCTTGCACCGGGTTGAGCCTGCCCCTGAATGCTTCATATATTCGCTTCGAATTCTCCTGGTCCGTATCGGATGGTTCACCTTCATTAGTCAAAAGAGAAAAGTTGTCGGGCAGATTAATCTGAGTCTCATAGTAATAGGCTCCGCCTCGAAAATATTCATTAAGCCAAGGGGTCTTCTTTTGATAGAAATCGATTCGATTTAAAGCGTCCTTTTTTAGCTGTTCCAGTGATTCCTGCTTAAATACTTTGAGTTTCATAACCTATCCATCATTTCAAAATCAACCGCCGCTCTCATATACGGATTTGCAAAAACCTTTTGCGCAGCTTCAAAAGTGTTTTCTTCATTCTTGATATTGATTCCCATCTCACGAAGTTTATTTTCAAGTGATCTGAACCATCGGTACTGCCTGTTTTCTGAGAGATTCTCGTCCGTAGTTTCTTTAATGAATTTTAGTCCTTCCATCAATACAGGTATGCCGAGCAAAGATGTTATGATGCCCTCTTTCTGCTTGTCAGTACGCAAGGCCTCATATTTGTCAAACATATTCTTCGGAAGAAAAACATTGATTTTGTCTGAATTGAGACTGATGTGTATTTCGCCTGTTTCTCTTTCTTTGTCGAGTCTGAATACAATAATTGAATCGGGTTTTTGAATAAGCTCATAGTCTGAGTACACATCGAGTATCACCGGTCCGCTTGCAGCCAAAATTTCTCCCGGGTGCATTGTAAAAGCGGTCTGCTGATAATCTGGGTGGAGCCCTTCAGGCTGGTAATTCTCTATAACATCATCAGCATAGACAAATGCGGAGATTTCAGTTTTGCCGCATATCCGACCCCATGGGATTTCAATTGTTCCGCTGATGGTGATGCAGTCAGACCATGCAATGTTTTCTATTTGATATTTTTCCCGAAAAAAGGTCCTTCCGCATTCAAAATGAAGTGCAAGAACGGCTCGGTGTTCTTGTAATAGCTGTATTATCGTGGAATTGTGTAACGCGATTGTGTAGGTGAAACAATAGTTTTTTTTGTTTTTGTCTGCTTGATAAACGACAGCCGACTCAAATGTTGAGTTTTGTATGTCATCGGAAAAAGCTGACAAAACAGGATAAGGGAATCTCTCGGTCGTCTTCATTTTATTATCCTTAAGGTCATCTTTTCCTTTTCTTCAAATACCAGCTTATAATGCTGAGGACTGTCTGGATTTAACTTTACGAAGAAACCATTTTGTTCTACAGGCAGCTCCTTGTTGTCCTGCATCACTTTTTCAATCCGCAGCATTTCCACTTCACCGTCATCTCCAACTGCTCCGAATGATATTCTGCTTTCAAATTCGGCATCAGACCGAAGCACTATTGTATAAGACTGCTGAACTTCATCATACATGCATCGCATGCGCAAGTTCCCTTTTGGAGTTTTCTTGCCCCCTTTTGTCCCATTGCCGCCGTCCTTGGCACCGCTGCTTCTTCCGTCATGTCCATCGCCCCCTTTTCCGCCTCCTTCTTTGACGCCCCCGCCGCCGCTTGTCCCTTCTTCTTCTCCAGTTGTTGCATTTTGACCACCTTCAGCAATTGGAGGGGTCCTTGGGGGCAAACCAGTTATCGGCGATGTAGTTGTTTCTTGGGGGCCCGAGGGAAGCCCTCCTGGTAAGCTTGGGGGTATTGCCTCCGGCCCGAAAATCTGGTCGTCGGGTAAATACTGAGCCATTTCAGAAATTTGAAAGGAATCACTTATCTCGTCATTCAGAAAGCTGTCTATGCAACTGCGAATCCAATACCTAATTGTATCAATTACCTTTTTCCCGTTTTCTCCTCGTTTTGGATCCCATTTGTCATGACGAGGCGGTTCTAACTTCCGCAAGATTTCGTTGCCGTTTTCATCGTGGCAGATATATATGCCGCTTATAGGCTTTCGACTGCTGAAGTGTCCCCAGGTATCAATAATCATTCCGCTTTTTCTGCATACAGCAATAGGTTTGCTTTCCCGCATGTCATCAATTATCAGCCTCAGTTCGGAGTTGCCTACAATCTCAAGAGTGCGCGTGTAGGGGACCCCGTTTTTATAAGCATTAAAATATCGGTATGCTTTGAATGCTTCATGCTGTTTATAATGTTCCATATATTGGGCTATGTTATTAGAGTCTATAGCGGTGTTGTTTATCTTAAATACAATTTTCTTCATGCAGATAGCCGGCCAGAAGTTCTCCAGAACAGAGATTATTAATTGTTCCTCCCAATGACCGCTTTCTCGGTAGGCAGGGACATAAATATCAGTTCCTGTAATGCCGACAGGTCTTCGGAAAAGTTCAGGTATTGCATTACGGATAGAATTGAAGGAGTATACACCGTTCCTTTGAATACATTCACCAATGTAGCCGGTGGGGTGAACTTTTTGTCTTTGTGGGTTGAGGTGAGTTACCAAGCGGGAGACACCCTGAAAAGCTTCATTCTCCGAGGTTCGTGTATAATAATAAACAGTTCGAAGTTTGGAAGCGGCGAAAGGAGCGTACTTTCCTATGCCGAAAGAGCCTCCGGCACCTGCGTCTTTGTTGCAGGCTCCCTTGGCCCTGACCAGAGAATACCACCTGCCCGTTCTGTCAGTATCTGTCCCTGTCAGTCCAGTTGTGCCGTAATCGCTTATCTTTAGGACACCGATTGTTTTTTGCTCGAGACAGGTTTTAGCCCTTGAGAAAAAGGAGACTGCTTTAGGATCACCTTCCCAATAAGATATGCATCTAGTAAAAACATCTTTTAATTCAAGCAGACACGGCAACTGATCAATCAGCATCGTAAGAAGAGAAAAATGCAGCTGCACTTCTTTTTTGTCTAAAGCAGCATCACAAGTATTCTGACCGCATTCTCTCGCAATATGGTCCTCTACATCTCCTTCGAATGTCTCGATTCCTGCATCATTTAATCCTTCTTCTTCTCCTTCAAATGGCGGAAATGCCAGCTGTATGGTTTGCATGATTCCTCCTGCGCATATCCTGACTTTCTCCATCCGCAGAGTCTTTTAAATTATTTATTAAAGATAATTTTACTATATTTTACAAATCCTTTTCAACCCCTTTTTTCCGTTTTTTTGGGGGCATTTGCCTTCGGCGTGAGTGTTGGGAGTTTCAGGCTTCGGGTTTCGAGATTCGGATTTCGAACTTCTGGCTTCGTCTTTTCCTCCGGCTGCCGACCGCTGGCGTCTGGGCTGCTGGATTTCTGCTTTCACGAATGGCCGCGATGGACCTGGCGGTATTTGTGCGGCAGCATCCCCGTTATCTCCAGAAACGCCCGCCGCATATTGGAGGTGTAGTGAAATCCGGAGCGAATCGCAATGGTCTCAATCGGCAGATTCGTCTCGACCAGCAGCGTGCGGGCCAGTTCAAAATGGGCCCGGATGATTTCATCATGGATAGACCGGCCCAGGGCCCGCTGAAACTTCATCTGCAGCGTCCGCTTGCTCAGGCACAGCTGCTCGGCGATGTCGTCCACCTGCAGCGGCTGCGACGCATGGCTTCGGATGTACCGCAGCGCCTTGATGAGCTCCTCATCCTCCAGCGCATACATATCCGTCGAGCCGCGCTCCCGCACGCCCGCCGGCTGGATGCGTATCCATTGGCCGCGCATCCGCTCTTTTCCGCTGATGATGTCATCCATCAGCCGGGCCGCCTCATATCCGGCCGTTTTGAAATTAAACGCGATGCTCGACAGCGGCGGGGTGCACAGACTGCAGATGGCCTGGTCATCATCCACCCCCAGCAGGGCTATTTCCTCCGGAATCCGCAGCCCCGCCTCCGCCGCCACATTGCTCAGATGACAGGCCAGCACATCGTTGCTCACCAGGACGGCGATGGGTTTGGGCAGCTGCCTGAGCCAGTCTATCAGGGGCTGCTGACCTTTCTGAAGGATGGTGTCGATCCACAGTTTGGCGGCGGGCACTGATTCGCTTCGAATCGGACGCGGACTGCTTTGAAATGTGTGGAGTGTCCCCCCATCCCGCTCGACACACCGCCGGAACGATTCCATCCTTTCCATCGACCAGCGGGCTTCACTGATTCCAAAAAAGGCGAACTGAGAGAACTTTTTGCCTTTGAAATAATCGTAGGCCGTCTGAGCTATCTGGTCCGGGTCGGCGCTGATATATGGAATCGAAAGGAGATTTTGCAAAGTCGAAAATGCGATAATCGGCATCTTGATTTTGAGGATTTGTTGGGCCATCATCGAGGTTTGAATATTGGCAAAGGCCCCGCGACAGCCGCGTTCTTTCAGGAACTCAATGGATTCAAAAGACGAGTCTGCCCAGATTATCAAATCCCAATCCCCTTTGTCCCGAATGTACTCTGTGATGCCGGACATGATTCCTTGGGTGTTGTGGGTAATAGTGCTGTAGGCGAAGGCAATTTTGACTTTTGGTTTCATTTGGCGGCCGACAATATTTGTTGTTGCGCAAAATAAATGTCCGATAGACAGAATATACATTGGGATTCCGAGAAAGTCAAGGAGAATGCCGGCGATTCTCGATGAATTAAATCCTGAAAAGATGGACAAAAGCGGTTTTTCTCTCATATCTCTATGAAATACAAGCCGTTGCGCAAAATTGTCTTTTTTTAAGCGCGAGATTGCCTTGTTCATCTTTGTTCGAAAATCGAAAATGAAAAGGTCAGGCGGACAGTATGAAACAAGGTTGAAAAACTTGTGGGGAAAAAGGGGAACATTATGAAACGAAAGGCGTTTACCCTGATTGAGTTGCTGGTTGTCATTGCGATTATCGCGCTGCTTTTGTCTATTCTGCTGCCGGGACTGAAGACGGCAAAAGACATTTCCAAGCGCGTGATATGTGCCTCCCGTCTTCGTCAGGTGGGAGTGGCGATGCGCTCGTATTCCCAGTCATATGAAAATCTGCCGGATGCAGTGGACAGAAACGGCAAGCAGGAATCAGGCCATGGGTATGCAGTCTATCGCGGAGATAAGCCCGAATGGATTGATGCCAACGGCAAGCCGATTCCGATTCGCTGGGCCAAACTGTACGAAAGCGGTTTTATGGAGGAGCCGAAGATTTTTTACTGTCCGGGCAATCGTCTGGAACTTTATAAATATGAATCCTACTGCCAGCCGGCCCCGTGGGGCACTTTGCCGCAGGATTTCAATACGCGGAACGGCAGCAACCAGTGGATTCGCATCGGCTTTACCTATTTTCCCATCGCCCGCAATCCGGTGATGTCCACTACGATTTTTGCCCCGGCGGCCTTTCCGAAGAAGTTTACAGACCTGCATCCGTCTCTGCCGTATGCGACGGATGTCTTGTGGGGGCGAAAGAATCTCAGCCATCAGCGTCTTCAGGATTCCGGTTCGGAGTATAAGGCATCCAATAATTATTCGGTCAATGCCCTTTTTGCGGATGCTCATGTGAGCAACTGCAAGAATCCGGAAATCTTTAAACATCCGGTCTGGGACCGGTTTGACAGCAGCCAGGTGGATTATAATGAATACTATTACACCGTCTTCCGTCTGATCGGCGGGATGTAATCTCTTTGCCTCTTGCGGGTTCCAGCAAACACAGTCAGGAAACAGAAAACAGGGAAGAAAATCTGAATATGATTCCGGTTGCCGTCATCGGTACAGAGGGGTATGCATATAAGCAGCTGGAGCGGATTTTCTTTTTAAACAACTGTTTTGATGTGGTGGGGGTCTGCAGCGAACCGAACCGCCGCGAAAAGGGCTACCAGATGTGCGTGGAACGCGGCATAGAGGTTTTCGACGATGTAAAGAGTTTGCTGGAAGCGGTGCAGTCACGGGTGAAGGCGGTTTTTGTTTTCACGGGGATTGACAGCCATTATCAGTATGCCCGGCAGTGTCTGGAGCAGGGATTTGAGGTCTTTTTGGAAAAGCCGCCGGTGCCGACCATTCAGCAAATGGATGATTTGATTGAATTGGAGGAGCAGACCGGTCGGCGCGTGGCGGTGCTGTTTCAATATTTGTACAGCGGGATTGTTCAGACGCTCAAGCGCCGGATTGTCTCAGGCGAATTCGGGCAGGTTCGTCGGGTTCGTTCGCTGGCGGCCTGGCAGCGGCCGGATGCCTATTTTCGGCGGAATCACTGGTGTGGTACGGTGCGGACCTCCTGCGGAGAATGGGTGCTGGACGGGACGCTGAACAATCCGCAGGCCCATGTGTTGAGCAATTCGCTGTATCTGGCGGGTTCGCAGGCGGACCAGATGGCGTATCCGCTGGTGGTGGAGGCCGAGCTGTACCGCGTGCATGAGATTGAGTCTGAGGATACCAGCAGCATGCGGATTGTCTGTGAAAACGGCTGTGTTCTGATTCATAACACTACCCTTTGTTCGGCTTCCGAGGTGCGAAGCGAAACGGTCGTCGAGTGCGAACGGGCGACCATTACCTACCGCAATTTCAATCAGGCCCAGATTGTTTTTAATGACGGACGTCAGGCGGAGTTTCTCGAAGAGTCCGAAGACCCGCGGATGGAGATGCTCAAGGATGTGGCATTCTGCTTTGAGACGGGCCGTCCATATAAGGTGCCGCTGTCGCTGTGCCGGCCCTTTACGCTGTGTGTGAACGGGGCGTTTGATTCGAGCGGGGAGCCGGCGGATATTGACGCGGCGCACGTCGTCAAAAGCCGTCATAACGGGCTGCCGATTACCCTGATTAAGGATATTGTGCCGATTATGCAGCGGGCCCATTCGAGCTGCCAGCTGCTTTCCGAAATTCAGGTGCCCTGGGCCCGTCGGGGGCGTCCGATTGTGATGAAGGAGTATTCGAGTTTTCCCGGTCAGCGGGTGTCGTGGGAAAGCTGACGCCGCTGACCGCGGCTGTCTGTGCTTTGATTTCTTCTTGGATGGATGGAGGGGATGTTGTTGTCTCTGTTCGGGTTATTGGAAAACACAAGGCAGCCTAAAAGAAAATGGTGCTGTCTGGCGGGAAAGGTTAGGCGAGGATATACTGAATTTGCGTTTACGCTTCTGTGCAAGGTAGAAAGGCAATGAAAACAAAGAATCCATCCTTCGGGTGCAGTCTGCTTCGAAAGAGTTTGATTCTCTGGCTTGGCTGTTTTCTGGGCAGCGAGGTTTGTCGGGCGGCGGTCTCGGCAGGGCTGCAGACGGATATTCTCTATGGGAAAGCAGGCGGACAGGAGCTGCTTTTGGATGTCTGTGTGCCGTCGGGCCGGGGGCCTTTCGGGATTGTTCTGTATATACACGGGGGGGGCTGGAGCAGCGGCGACAAGACCCAGGACCGAGATGAACTGCTGGAAGTCTTTACGAAGGCGGGGTGGGTGTGGGTTTCGATTGATTATCGGCTGGCGCCTGCGCATCGGTGGCCGGCGTGTCTGGAGGATGTGCAGACGGCGATTCGCTGGGTAAAACAGCATGCGGCCGATTACAACGGTGACCCCAATCGGATTGTGCTGGCCGGATACTCCGCCGGCGGGCATTTGGCCTGTTCGGCGGCCATTTGGGGCAGAGAGGATACGAGGGTGCAGGGGGTCATCGGCCTGGCGCCGCCGGTGGATATGGTGGCCGACAATCAGCGCCGCGGCGGATTGAGCACCTCGATGCAGAATCTGCTGGGACTGGGGCCGGAACTGAACGAAGCGTCCGCAGCGGTTTTGAAAAAGATTTCCCCGATTTGGGACGTTCAGGCGGGACTGCCGCCGTTTCTGCTGGTTCACGGCACCCGAGACCAGAGTGTCCCCTATCAGCAGTCGCTGGATTTGAAGGCGGCGCTGGAGCGATGCGGCGTGCCGTGTGAGCTGATCACCATAGAAGGCGCGGGACATCGTCTGACGGAATGGGGGCGGTTTGAGCCGCACTGGAAGGAAAAAATAGCCGATTGGCTCCGGAAGTCCTTCGGCACTTCTTCCTCCGTTCCCGGTCGACGCATAATTGTCAGTGCAGATGGAAAGGGAGATTATCCCTCCGTTCAGGCGGCCATTGATTCGATTCCGTCGGGCAATGCCGAGCCGGTTGAGATTTGGATTCGGCCGGGCGTGTATCGGGAACGGATTGTCATACCGGAGGGCAAACGGCTGATTCGAATGAAGGGAGAGGATGCCCGCACAACAATTCTGACGTACAATTTGTATGCGGCGATGCGGGATGAGAGCGGCAGGGAAATCGGCACGTTTGCGACGCCTTCGGTGACGATTCGGGCGGACGATTTTGCCGCGGAAGACCTGACCTTTGAGAATACGGCCGGGCCGGTCGGGCAGGCGGTCGCGCTGGCGGTCTTCGGCGACCGATGCGTCTTTCGGCGGTGTCGGTTTCTGGGCTGGCAGGATACGCTGCTGGACCACCGCGGGCGGCATTATTATGAGGACTGCTACATTGCCGGCCATTGCGATTTTATCTTCGGCAGCGGGACGGCGTTTTTTGACCGTTGTCAGATTCATTGTCTGGAGGCCAGCTATATCACAGCCGCCTCGACCCCGCCGGAGCAGAAATGGGGCTATGTCTTCTCGAACTGCCGCATAACAGGGGAGCCGGCGGGACGGGCCAAGACCTATCTGGGGCGTCCATGGCGGGATTATGCGAGTGTGGTTTTTCTGAATACGGAGATGGCGGACATCATCCGTCCGGAGGGCTGGCACAACTGGAACCAGCCGGCACGGGAGAAGACGGCCCGATATGCAGAATATCAGAGCCGCGGTCCCGGGGCCAATCCGGCGGCGCGTGTGTCGTGGTCTCGGCAGCTGACGGAAGAGGAGGCCCGACAAATTACGGTGCCTTCCGTCTTGGGCGGTCAGGACGGATGGAATCCGAAAGCGGCGGGAGTGCCTGCTGCTTCTGGCGGAGATTCTCAGGGTCTGCGGCTGTGGTACACGCGTGCGGCGCAGGAGTGGACAGAGGCCCTGCCGATTGGGAACGGGCGTCTGGGGGCGATGGTGTTCGGCGGGGCGGCCCAGGAGCGGCTTCAGTTCAATGAGGATACCCTCTGGAATGGAGAACCGCATTTTTATCATCACGAAGGGGCGGTCCAATATTTGCCGCAAATCCGGCGGCTGCTGGCGGAGGGCAAACAGAAAGAAGCGGAAGAGCTGGCAGCCCGGGAGTTTATGAGCGTGCCGCTGCGGCAGAAATCGTATCAGCCGTTTGGGGATTTGTTCCTTCGTTTTGAGGGACATCAGGAGGTTTCTGATTATCAGCGGCAGCTGGATTTGGAGTCCGGCGTTGTCCACATACAGTATCGGCTGGGGGGTGTGAAATATGAACGAACCTATTTTGCCAGTTATCCGGACCAGGTGATTGTCGGAACGATTTCCTCAGATCGGCCCTGGCAGGTTTCGTTTACGGCCTCTCTTCAAAGCCCGCACGAAGAGATTGCCGTCCGGCGAATCGATGACGGTCAGATTGAGATGACCGGTCGGGTGAAGGACGGGCAGCTGCGGTTTGCGGCTCGGCTTCGCATTTGGAGTGAGGCCGGAACGGTCAAGGTTCAGGAGGACGGCTCAATTGCGGTGGAACGGGCGGATGCGGCCTTTTTTGCGCTGACCGGCTTTACGAGTTTCAAGGACTTTCAGGATATCAGCGGCGACCCGTCGGCCAAGTGTGCCCAAACCCTCGAAAAAATAGCCGGAAGGACCTATGCGGACCTTCTGTCCGCTCACCGGGCGGATTATCGCAATCTTTTTGGGCGTGTTCGGCTTGATTTGGGGCAGACGGCGGCAGCGGAACAACCGACGGATGAGCGGCTTAAAGACCCGCAGTCCGACCCGGCTTTAGCAGCACTGTATTTTCAGTATGGGCGGTACCTGCTGATTTCCAGTTCTCGTCCCGGAAGCCAGCCGGCCAATCTGCAGGGCTTATGGAATGACCAGCTGAACCCGCCGTGGGGCAGCAAGTACACGGTGAATATCAATACGGAGATGAATTATTGGCCGGCGGAAGTCTGTAATCTGTCCGAATGCCATCAGCCGCTGTTTGATTTGATTGCGGATTGTGCGGTCAGCGGCCGCAAGACCGCTCAGGCCCACTATGGAGCCCGCGGGTGGGTGCTGCACCATAATACCGATTTGTGGCGGGGCACGGCACCTATCAATGCTTCCAATCACGGCATTTGGGTAACGGGCGGGGCGTGGCTGTGTCATCATTTGTGGGAGCATTATTTGTTTACCCAGGATGAGCGGTTTTTAGAGAAGCGCGCCTATCCGCTGATGAAAGAGGCCTGCCTGTTTTTTGTCGATTTTCTGACGGAGGACCCGAAAACGGGTTGGCTGATCAGCACGCCGTCCAATTCTCCGGAGCATGGAGGGCTTGTGGCCGGCCCGACGATGGACCATCAGATTATCCGCTCGCTTTTCGAAGCGACAATTCAGGCGGCCCGTCTCTTAAAAAAGGATGACGAACTGGCCGCTCAGTTAACCCAATTAAAAGACAGAATCGCTCCCAATCAGATTGGACGGCACGGTCAGCTTCAGGAATGGCTGGAGGACAAAGACAAACCGCAGGAACCCCATCGTCATTGTTCGCATTTATGGGGTGTTTATCCCGGCCGGGATATTACGCTGCAGCAGCCCGAACCGTTTCAGGCGGCCCGTGTGTCTCTTCTGGGGCGGGGAGACGGCGGGACCGGATGGGCGAAGGCCTGGAAGATGAATCTGTGGGCGCGGTTTGAGGAGGGCGGCCATGCTCATCAGCTTTTGTTGGATGCGCTCCGCAACAATACCTATCCCAATTTGATGGATGCTCATCCTCCGTTTCAAATAGACGGCAACTTCGGCGGCACAGCGGCGATTGCCGAGATGCTGCTTCAGAGCCATCTGGACCGGATTGACCTGCTGCCGGCCCTGCCGAGCGCCTGGCCGAACGGTTCCGTTTCGGGCCTGCGGGCGCGCGGCGGCTATGAGGTTGATATCGAATGGGAGAACGGCCGGCTGAAGCGAGCCCGGATTCGCCCCTCCAAAGCAGGGGTCTGTCGAGTCAGGACGTCAATTCCGGTCGAGATTGTCTCCGGCTTTCAGCGGGTCGATTTCAGCCAGAAAGAAAATGCTGTGATTGAATTCGAAGTTCAACCGGCAAAGATTTATACCTTGACCGCGAAAGCGTCTTAATGCCATAAGCGGTCCGGAAAGGAACAATAAGAGTCGAAAGGATTTTTCAATGAAGCAGAAACGAATGCTCGGAAGCGGGCGGTTTCTTTTGACGGTTTTTGCAGTCTTTTGGATTTGCGGCTTTCCGGCTGCTGCGTTGACGGAGGAAGAGGGCTGGCAGAGTGTGCCGGAGATTCTGGCCCGCATTCAGCCGCCGACCTTTCCCGAACGGGATTTTGTGATTACGGATTACGGGGCGGTCGGCGACGGAAAAACGGTTTGTACGGAGGCCTTCCGCAAAGCGATAGCGGCCTGTCATCAGGCCGGAGGCGGACGCGTTGTCGTGCCGGAAGGGACCTTCCTGACGGGACCGATTCATTTGAAAAGCGGGGTCAATCTCCACCTGAAGGAAGGAGCGGTTGTCCGGTTTTCCAGCAATCCGGCGGATTACCTTCCGGTGGTGTTTACGCGGTTTGAGGGGACGGAGTGCATGAATTATTCGCCCCTGATTTATGCCTTTGAGCAGGAAAATATTGCGATTACCGGCAGCGGGGTTCTGGACGGCAGTGCCGATGAAAAGACCTGGTGGCCGTGGAAAGCGGCGCAGAAGACAGATGTGCAGAATCTGGTCAAACAGGGAGAGCAGGGGGTTCCCGTGGCCGAGCGGGTGTACGGCGAGGGTCATTATCTGCGTCCGAATATGGTTCAGCCGTACCGCTGCAAGAATATTTTGATTGAAGGGGTGATGATTCGCAGCAGTCCGATGTGGCATATTCATCCGGTGCTCAGTCAGAATATCACCGTACGAAATGTCAAAGTCATCGGGCACGGACCGAACAATGACGGCTGCAATCCGGAATCCTGCCGGGATGTGCTGATTGAGGGCTGTTATTTTGATACCGGCGACGACTGCATTGCCATCAAATCGGGCCGCAACAATGACGGCCGCCGTGTGAATGTGCCGTCGGAAAACATTATTGTCCGCAATTGTACGATGAAGGACGGGCACGGCGGGGTTGTGCTGGGCAGCGAGATTTCCGGCAGCGTTCGGAATGTTTTTGTTGAAGATTGTCTGATGGACAGTCCCAATCTGGACCGCGGCCTTCGCTTTAAAACCAATTCCGTGCGAGGCGGGGTGATTGAGCGGATTTTCATGCGCAATGTGGAGATGAGACAAGTTCGGGAGGCGGCGCTGAAGATTGACTTTTATTATGAAGAAGGAGACAGCGGGCCGTTTAAGCCGATTGTCCGCGATATTTTTATGACCAACGTGGTCTGCCGCAAGAGCAAGTATCCCTGGCACATCCGCGGCTATCCGCACAGTCCGGTTCAAAATGTGGTTTTGAAGGGGTGCGTGTTTGAAAATGCAGAAAAAGAGGGCGTGGCGGAGGCGGTTGAGTCGTTTCTTGTTCTGCCCAAGGATAAACCGGCGGCCTCGACGGAGCGCTGGTCAGAACGAATGATTCGCTCCGAAATGACCCGCAACCCGCAGGCGTGGATGATTGATTTTTCGCCCAAGCCGCGATGGAAGTATCCAAGCGGGCTGATGATGAAGGCCATCTGGACGGCCGGGATTCTGTATGACAAGCCGGAGTATCTGGAGTATGTCAAGAGTTATTACGATATACTGATAACCGACGATGGGCAGATTCTGACGTATGATGCGGCCACCTATAATATTGACAACATCAATCCCGGCAAGACGCTGATTGATGTGTATTTGCGGTCTCCGCAGGCCAAGTACCGCAAGGCGATTGAGGCCCTGCGGGAACAGATGCGAACGCACCCTCGGACCTCCGAAGGCGGCTTCTGGCATAAGAAGATTTATCCGCATCAGATGTGGCTGGACGGGTTGTATATGGGGGCGGCATTTCTGGCCCAGTATGCGGCGGTGTTTGAGGAAAAGCCGCTCTTTGATGATGTGGCACGGCAGTTTGTTTTGATGGAAAAACATGCCCGTGACCCCAAAACAGGGCTGTTGTATCACGGCTGGGATGAGTCCCGCACGCAGAAATGGGCGGACCCGTCAACCGGCTGTTCGCCGCATTTCTGGGGCCGGGCGATGGGCTGGTATGCCATGGCCCTGATTGATACCCTCGATTATTTCCCGACCGACCATCCGCAGCGCAAAGAACTGGTGGACATTCTGAACCGCCTGATGGAAGCTGTGGTCAAGGTCCAGGACCCCAAGACCGGAGTCTGGTATCAAATTGTCGATAAACCAAATGAGAAAGGGAATTATCTGGAATCCTCCTGCTCGGCAATGTTCGTGTATTCCCTGCTGAAAGGGATTCGCAAGGGATATCTGCCTTCGAGTATGACGGAGGCGGCCGAGAAGGGGTATGCCGGCATTTTGAAAGAGTTTGTGGAGGTTGCGGCGGATGGGCAAGTGCATCTGCATAAGGGCTGTGCCGTCGCCGGGCTGGGGGGCAGTCCGTATCGGGACGGTTCGTTTAACTATTACATCAGCGAGCCCGTTCGAAGCAATGACCCCAAGGCCGTCGAACCGTTTATTCTGGCTTCCCTCGAAATGGAAATGAAAGCAGGTCTGATTGCCGCCAAATAAACAAATTCGGTTTTCTATGCAATGTTGCCGTTTTACAGGCGGTTCTCTTCTTAGCCGAAGCGTCCTGATTTTGGGGATGCTTACGGCCGGAGTCGTCCAGAGAGTTTCCGGCGGGGAGTATAATCCTCCGGAACGTGTTCTGGCCGAACGTCCGACGATGGAAGGACATACGGCCCAGCCGCTTCGATACCGTCCGGAGGGACGGGATTTTGTGATTGAAAACGGCCCGGAGTTCTTTAATCGTCCTTTGTACGGCGGCAATACGGCCTTTCGGGCGGATGCAGGGGATAAACCGGAGATTTCGCTATATCTGCCCGGCCATGGGGGAAATGTCCGCTTTGGAATCCGCACAAAAGACGGCATTCGCTGTCTGAATGAGGCCCGGCGAATTGTCAGCCGATACCGAGCCGGTTCCATGGTTTATGAAATCGAAGACCCGCTGCTGAAAAACGGTTCTCTGCTTTTGACCGTACTGGCCCTTTATGAAAAGGAAGGGATTTTGGTCAAAGCAGAATTGCAGGCAGAAACCGAACCCTGCGAGTGGCTGATGGTTACCGGCGGAGCAAGCGGCCGGCGCGGACGCCGAGGAGGGGATATCGGCTGTGAAACAGAACCCGTGTCGGAATTTTTCCGGTTTCGTCCGGAGTTCTGCCGCGAGAATGCATTCTCGATTCGGGAAAATGCCTTTGTTCTGTCCGGCCGAATCGGTTCCCTGGCGGGATTTTTTTCACCGAAAGCGGCGGTTCAGACGGCGGACGGTCGGCACTGGGACAACCTGGAAAAGGTGGCGGCTTCTGCCGGCGGGTCATTTGACTATCCTGTGGCTTTTGCGGCAGTTCCGCTTCAGAAAGGAAAGGCCGCCTATTTTCTTTTGCATCGGCTTGCGTCCGGAGAGCAGGCGGAGTTTTCCGGGGATTTTGAATCGCTGTTTGAGCGGACCGAACAGCATCGCAGACAAATTGCCGGCCGGGTGCTGGCGGATACGCCGGACCCCTTTCTCAATGCGGCGGTTTCGGCCCTTTGTGCGGCGGCGGACGGCATTTGGGATGAACCGCAGGGTACGGTGATGCACGGTGCAGCGGCCTGGCGGACGGCCTTGGCGGGCTGGCGGGGGGCTTATGCCAACGATGCCCTCGGCTGGCACGACCGGGCCCGGCGGTACCTTCGATATTGGGCTCAAAGGCAGAATCTGCAGGAGGCGGCGGCGGAACCCGGACCGGACCCGGCTTCAAATTTGTCCCGCAGTCATCCGGCCAAGCAGAGCCGCGGCGACATCGGCGGCCGGCACTACGATATGAATCTGGTGTATGTGGACGCTCTGTTTCGGCATCTGATGTGGACGGGAGATTGGGCGCTGGCGGAGGAACTCTGGCCGGTGCTCGAGCGGCATTTTGAGTGGGAGCGTCGGCTGTTCCGCCGTCCCTTCGGGCCGGAGCGTCTTCCGCTTTACGAGGCGTATGCGGCCATCTGGGCCAGCGATGACTTGCAGTACAGCGGCGGAGGAGTCACGCACGCCTCCGCTTACAATTATTATCAGAATCATCTGGCGGCGCGGCTGGCCCGGCGGCTGGGCAGGTCTCCCCGGCCTTATGAGCGGGAGGCCGAACAGATTCTCAAGGCCATGCGGAAGCATTTGTGGCTTGGAGAGGACGGCTGGTATGCCGAATGGAAAGACTGGCTGGGCCTCCAGCGGACGCATCCGAGTGCAGCGCTGTGGACGTTTTACCATACGATAGACTGCGGGGCGGCGGACCCGATGCAGGCCTGGCAGATGAGCCGGTTTGTAGATACGCAAATCGCGCATATTCCCATCCACGGCCCCCAGATTCCCCAAGGGCTCTGCTGTACGCTGCCGACGACGAACTGGATGCCTTATACCTGGTCCACCAACAATGTGGTGATGGCCGAAACGGCCCATACAGCCCTGGCCTATTGGCAGCTCGGCCGGCAGGAAAAGGCCTTTTCGCTGCTGAAAGGATGCATCCTCGACAGTATGTATATGGGGCTTTGTCCGGGCAATCTGGGGATGACGACCTATTTTGATATGGCCCGGGGGGAAGCCCAGCGGGATTTCGGGGATGCCGTGGGGATTGTCAGCCGGGCGGTTATCGAAGGTCTGTTCGGCATTCGTCCGGATTCCCTCCAGGGGCAGCTGGTGGTTTGTCCGGGATTTCCGGCGGAGTGGGAATGGGCTCGCCTGCGGCATCCGGACATTGTCTTTGCCTATCAGCGTTCGGGGTGGACGGACAGCTTCAGCATTCGTCCGCTGTTTTCGTGTCCGCTCAACCTGATTCTGCAGATTCCGGCCCGCGGCACAGATGTGGAACGGGTCTCCGTGAACGGCCGCTCGGCCTTCTGGAGGGTCCTGGAAGGGACCGTAGGCACTGCAAGAATCGAAATCACGCCGCGTTTAGCGGATGCGTATGAGGTGCAGGTAGTCTGGAAGGGCCCGGCGCCGGCGCGGGCACAGACGATCCCCGTTGCTGCACTGGGGGAAGAATGGACGGCGAAGATTGACTCGGCGAGATTTCAGAAGGTTTTCGACCCGCAGGGGGTGCTGGACAAAATTCGAGTTCGGGGAACAGCGATGGAGGGCCGAACGGTCGGAAAAGAAGGCCATCGGACGGTTTTTGCGGAGGTGCAGCAGGGGCGGATGAAGTGGCTGGAACCGCTTGCTCTGGAGGTGCGGCCGGCTGTGGAGATTATTCCTTCCGTCCGTCAGGACCCCCAGAGCATTCGGTTTCGCATCCGGAACAATACGGGCCATGTTTTCAGTGAGGCGGCGGTGACAGTGGGCACCTGGCACAGGGAGCAGCCGCTTTGGGTGCCGGCTTACGGACAGTCGGAGGAGATAATCCTGTCCGTCGATGAAGTGCCGCTGATGCCGGGTTCGAATCGGGTTTGCGTGAAGTTTTCCGAGGGCCGTCGTGCCGAAGGCCTGGTTGTCAATTGGAAACTATCGCTTCAGCCCAAAGAGCGGATGGAAGCGGTGCATCTGACGGAGGTCTTCAATGAACAGCTCCGCCGCATCTTCCAAAATGAATATCTCAGCCCGCGTTCTCCGTTCTGTTCGCTGTCGATTCCCAAACAAGGCATCGGCAGCTGGTGTGATTTTGCCAAAACCTTTGAGGTGGACGACAGCGGCCTGCGGCGATGCGTGCAGGAGCAGGGCGGATTCTATCGACTGCCGCAGGGCATTGTTTTTGAATGGCCTGCTGACCCGCAGGACAAAAATATTGTCTTTGTTTCCCGGTGGGAGAATTTTCCGGATGAAATCACGATTCCTTTGTCCGGACAGGCAAAGCATCTGTATCTTTTCATGGCCGGTTCCACGAACTCGATGCAGAGCCGCATCGACAACGGCGAAGTGCTTGTGACCTATGCGGACGGCAGGCAGGAACGGCTGGCCCTGCACAATCCCACCACGTGGTGGCCGATTGACCAGGATTATTTTCTGGATGATTACGGCTTTCGCAGACCGGAGCCCATACCGCCTCGTGTGTACCTTCGAAGCGGACAAACGGCCGTTTATGACGCTGTGGAATTCAAAGGCAAAGGCGGGATGGTTCCCGGAGGAGCCGCAACGGTTTTGGATATCGCGCTGGAGCCGGCCAAGCCCCTTCGCTCTTTGACCGTGCGGGCGTTGGCAAATGAGGTGATTATCGGATTAATGGCTGCTGTGTTGGTTCGCTGAACAGAGAAAGGAGTTTGTATGCGTAAAAGACAAGATGTTCTGAATATCTCGGCTCTTTTGGGGCTGCTGTGTGTTTGTCCGGTATTTGCGGCTGCCTGGCCGTCGGATTTGCCGGTGTCTGAGCTGCCGTTTTCGATGACGCCTCCGGAGGAACCGCAGATTCCTGACAAGAGATTTGTGATTACCGATTACGGAGCGGTAGGAGACGGCCAGACGATGAACACAGAGGCCTTTGCCCGCGCGATGGAGGCCTGTGCCAAAGCCGGCGGCGGCCGGGTCATTGTTCCGGCGGGGCTGTGGCTGACGGGTCCGATTCGCCTGGTCAGCCGGATGGACCTGCATCTGGAGAAAGGGGCTGTGATTCTGTTCAGTCCGAATATCGAGGATTATCCGCTGGAGGAAAGGAGTTTTGAGGGTCGGCAGGAAGTCCGTCGGATGTCTCCTTTGACGGGGGACAACCTCGAACATATTGCGATTACCGGCTCGGGGATTTTGGACGGGTCGGGTCAGGCCTGGCGCCCGGTCAAAAAAGAGAAGATGACGGAGCGGCAATGGAAGGAACTTGTGGCTTCCGGCGGAGCGGTGGAGCCGTCGGGTACAATGTGGTGGCCTTCGGAGAAAGCCATGAACGGCCCCCAAACCGCTGCAGACCTGAAGAAACGAAAAGCCCCGGTGGCGGATTATGCAGCAGCAGGAGAATTTCTGCGTCCGGTGATGGTGTCGCTGGTCAACTGCCGGACTGTGCTGCTGGATGGGCCGACGTTTCAGAACTCGCCGGCCTGGAATATTCATCCGCTGCTCTGCGAAAATATGATTCTCCGCAATCTTCAGGTTCGCAATCCCTGGTGGAGTCAGAACGGGGACGGTTTGGATTTGGAATCCTGCCGAAATGTTCTGGTCTATAACTGTACGTTTGATGTGGGGGATGATGCGATTTGTATGAAGTCCGGCCGGGATGAATACGGGCGGCGCCGCGGAAAACCCACGGAGAACGTCGTTATTTCCGACTGCATTGTCTATCATGGACACGGCGGTTTTGTGGTCGGCAGTGAGATGTCCGGCGGAGTGCGGAATATCTGGGTGCGCAATTGCAGTTTTTTGGAGACGGACATCGGGCTTCGCTTCAAGAGTACTCGGGGGCGCGGGGGACTTGTGGAGAATATCTATATTCAGGATATTTTTATGGCGAATATTGCCGTCGATGCAATTCATTTTAATCTGTTTTATTCCGGGTCTGCGCCGACACTGGAAGAAAGTGTCCATTCGCCTGCGGCGGAAGTGAATGAGGGAACACCGCGGTTTGAACGAATTTTTATCCGAAATGTTTTCTGCCGGGGTGCGAAGCGTGCTGTCTATATGCAGGGACTTCCGGAGATGCCGGTTCGGGATGTTGAAATCAAAAATACGGTCATTTCGGCTCAGTTGGGCGGCCTTTTTCTGGATACCGAGCGTCTGCGCTTGTCAGAGGTTTCCCTTCTTCCGGAAAAAGGGCCCGATTTGACTTTTACAAACAGCCGAACCATTCTTCTGGAACGGCTGAAACCTTCCGCTTCCAAGGACGGCTTTTTGGTTCTGGCAGGGGGCAGGACAAAAGATATTCGGCTTCTCGGAGCGAACCGCTCAAATCTTTCTGAGCGGATTCATTATCAATACGGCTGTGCTCCGGATGTGCTTAGCTGGGAATAATTATCACAAACACAGAGAGAAACGGCGAACCAAGGGACAAAATTATGAACTTCAGAATGTTTTTGAGCGTGCTGGTTATGGGGACGGCGGTCTGCCGGGCTTCGGAATGGCCGACATTTCGATTGAGCAGCTACTTTAACAAAGAGGCCGCCTGGTACGGTACTCCGGAGGCCTTGGGTTTGGCTGACAATATTCTGACGTGGCAGGATGACTACGGCGGCTGGCCGAAGAATGTGAATACAGCCGTCAAGCCCTATGACGGAGACCGCAAGAATCTTCACGGAACCTTTGATAACGGGGCGACCACCGGGGAACTGCGGTTTCTGGCCCGTGTGTATAAGGCCTCCGGGCAGGAGCGGTATCTGCAGGCGTTTCTGAAAGGGTTTGAGATGATTTTGAAGGCCCAATACCCCACGGGCGGCTGGCCGCAGCAGTTTCCCCCGCCGGCCAAAACGTATCACCGTCATATTACCTTTAATGACAATGCGATGGTGCGGATTCTGATGTTTCTCGATGAAGTTGCGCGGTCGGACGACTATGCTTTTTTGAAAGAGGAGCAGCATCAGGCGGCTCGGACGGCCTTTCAGCGGGGCATCGGGTGCATTCTGAAATGTCAGATTCGCGTCAACGGGGAATTGACCGGCTGGTGTGCTCAGCATGATGAAAACGATTTAAGCCCGCGCTCGGCCCGCAGTTATGAGTTGGTTTCAATCAGCGGAGGCGAAAGTGCGGAGATTCTGCGGCTGCTGATGCGGCTGGACAATCCCTCTCCGGTTGTGGTACGGGCGATTGTCAGCGGCGTGCGGTGGTTTGAGCGGTCGAAAATAGAAGGCCTTCGGATCAAATGGGTCAACGGCAGGCGGACGGCTGTGCCGGACCCCGAGGCCCCTCCGCTGTGGGCTCGGTTTTATGAGATTGAAACGAACCGGCCGTTTTTCTGCGACCGCGACGGGGTTCGAAAATACGATTACAATGAACTGGACCCGGAACGGACGGAGGGATACGCCTGGTATGGAGACTGGGGCAAAGATGTTTTCCGCGATTTTGAGAAATGGAAAGAGAAATGGTCAGACCGTCTTTCCGCCGCCGAGAGGATCCGAATTGTCCTGACGGGGGATTCGACGGTTTGTGAGTTTCAGCCGCCGGACTGGAGACGGGGGTGGGGACAGTATCTGGGCGAGTACTTTTCGGATAAAGTGGAGATTGCCAACCACGCACGAAGCGGGCGAAGCACCAAGACGTTCTTAAATGAAGGGCTTTGGGAAAAGGCGCTGGAAGAGAAACCCCTCTTTATCCTGATTCAGTTCGGCCATAATGACAACCATGCCCCGGAAAAACCGGAATCGACGGCGGCGGATAAGGAATACATGGACAATCTGAGGTATTTTGTGGAGCGGGCCAGAGCGATTGGGGCAGCGCCGATCCTGATTACACCGATGCACCGCCGCAAGTTTAGCCCGGACGGCAGGATGAATGACACCCTCAAGCCGTATGCGGATGCAATGAAGAAGGTGGCGGAGGAAAAGAAAGCCGCTCTGGTGGATTTGCATACAGCCAGCGGACAATTGTTTGAACGGCTTGGAGAGGCGGAAGCCGCCAAGATGTCCGATGACCCGCAGGACCGAACGCATTTTAATGAGCAGGGAGCCCGGAAAATGGCGGAGCTGATTCTGCAGCAGCTGCCGGAGGCCGAACCGTCCATCAAACCGTTTTTGAAACAGAAAAGCGAACCGTAAAATCTGATAAATACTTGCATTCCGCTCCGGGTAGAGAGAGAATAGTGAGGGATAGTTTTTGGGGAAGCTGTTGGGGTCTGGTTGAAAAAAGGAAAGGACTGAGCAATGGGCTCCAAGAGACGAATTATGCCTGCCTTTACGTTAATCGAACTGCTCGTTGTCATTGCCATTATCGGTCTGCTGCTTTCCGTTCTGATTCCGGCCCTGAAAAGAGCAACGGCGTATGCTCGGAAAATCAGCTGTCAGTCCAACTATCACCAACTCGGCATTGCAATGGGGATTTACGAGCACCAGACCGGATACAATTTTCGAAAAATAAAATCGGCCAGAGGGTTATCCGGTACTGAACTTGCAAGAAGCTGGTTTTGGGCGAACGGCACTTCGGATTACGCCCACGAATGGCAGCCGTTTGCGGTGCAGTTCATTATGGATGCCGGCGTTCTTCAGGATCGAAAGGTTTTCTTCTGCCCGGGTTATACCAATCTGGCGTATGATAAGAATTATCCGAGGGATGCTTCCTCGCTGACTCCGCAGGAAACCGTAGAACTGGAGAGACGCTGGAAGGCAGGCACGGGGCCGATGCCGATGTTCTGGAGCACCCATGTCTGGATATGGAAAAAGGAAATTCGGGAGGATGTGACGTCGGTGAATAATCTGTCCTCCGGGGCAATGATGTGTGATATGACCAACGGGGCATGGGAGTTTGCCAAAGCCAGGGACCCGGATCGCTTAGGTCGGGTGATGAATACGGTCGGGATTCGCCGGCAATACCAGCATGCCAATGTCCTGATGCAGGATTACAGCGTAGAAAATCCCACGGATGATGATGCCAAACTGGTTCGATGGCTCTGGAATTCCGACAAATGGGCCGGAACGGGCTATTGAAAACTTTTGCATTAAAAGACCAATTTGCTCTGGTTTTTTGTTTTTGATTTTTTGCGCAAAATTCACTTTTTTTTGTCACAAGATTGCCTTGTCCGGAATATCCCATAAAGAGACAATTAGAAAGAGAGAACCTCTGGACAAGGAAAGGATTATGAAAAGAAGATCTGCCTTTACGTTAATCGAGCTTCTGGTGGTGATTGCTATCATTGGACTTCTTTTGTCTATTATAATCCCGAGCTTAAAAAAAGCCACTGAATATGCCCGCAAGATTGTCTGCCGGTCCAACCAACGGCAAATTGGTTTGGTATTTAGCAATTATGAGTCGGAAACGGGTTATAATTTCCGAAATTTCAAGAGTTATAATTCGATTCCTGCATCCGATCGTTCAAAGCACTGGTTCTGGGTAAGCGGGACAGCGGATTTGGCCCATGAGCTGCGTCCCTACGCCATTGGTTTTGTAATGAAGGCCAATCTGCTTCCGGACAGCAAAATCCTCTTTTGTCCGGGAGTAAAAAACGTCTCCAGTGATACCAATTATTTGTTAAGTGATGTGACGAGCGGAAATCCCATTCCGCGGAACACCGATGATATCTATCGGGAGCTGGGGGATACTCTGGACAATTCCCGCCGACCGCTGTTCTGGAGTACGTATGCCTGGATATGGAAAAAAGAGATTCGCAATGGGGATACGTCGGTTCAGCAGGTGAACAACGGTTCCAGCGGAGCGATGATGGTGGATATGACCAACGGTCTGTGGAAGTACGCGGAGGCCACCGACCCGTCGCGTTTGGGGGTGTTGATGCGCACACGAAGTATTCAGCGTGCTTTTTCACACGGCAATGTCCTGATGCAGGATTACAGTGTCGCCAATCCGAGCGACCGAGACGACCAGCTGAATCGGTGGCTGTGGGGAGCGCCCTATTGGGCGGGCAACCCGTCATTCGACTATAAGTAAGCTGTTTTGCAGAGACTTAACTGGGGGACAACAAGTTGGGAAACAAAAGAGGTCTTGTTTTTTATTCTTATTCCTATTCTTCTTAACTTCATTTTAGGAGGTCTTTTATGATGAAAAGCAAGTGGGTGATTGTTTCTATGGCATGTCTGGGCTTGTGGGTTTTGGCCCAAGCGGGATTTGCGGGTATTACGGATCCGAATATTATTACGGGTGTGGTGCGGTACAATTGTATTGAGGGAACCAGCTGCGATACCAACCCTGTTGTGGTTAAAAGCGGGCTTCTGAACGGGGCCCTGACTCACGTGGACCGCACATTCGTTTTCCGGGATGCGAATGATTTGGAGGGCATTGATTTTGTGCAGACGGCGGTCGATGACAAAGCGAATTCAGCCCTGCAGATGGATGTGACGGTCAGCAAGGCGGGCACGCTCTTTCTGCTGATTGACAACCGGGTCGGTGACGGCAACGGGGCGAACCCGCCAACCATTGGGTCGGTGATGAACTGGGTCCTGACGAACGGTTTTGTGCAGACCGGCTATACGGTCGGCGTGTTCAACCCGTCGGATTCCTCCACGGTTTATATGACGGCTTATGCCAAACCGATTTCCGGCGCCGGCACGATTTCGCTGTATGAGCAGAACGACGGCACCAGCCGGATTACCTATTTGATTGCTGCCGTTCCGGCCGGCTGGAATCTGCCGCCGTCGGTAATGGGGGTACCCGCCAGTGCACAGGTGGAGCCCGGCAAATCCCTGGTGATAGACGCAACGATTATGGATTACGGTCAGAATACAACCACAACGGTTTTGTGGGAGAAAGTGTCCGGCGGGGAGGTTGTGTTCTCGCCCAACAATACTTCGGAAGATGTTTCTGTCTCGTTTCCGGGCGGAGAAGGCAATTATACCCTGCAGCTGACAGTAACCGATGGTGAGGGCAAAAAGACTGTCAAGACGGTTGAAGTAGCTGTTCAGATAAAGTCTTATGCTCTGGCGGCGGCGGACCATTGTGAAATCGGCAATGATTCCAGCCAGGGGCCGACATCGGCTCGCAAAGCTACAATTTCGGATGTCAAAAATTTCAACGACGGTTCTTCACAGAGGCGAAGAGTCTGCTACTACAGATACAACATAGCGGACCAGAAAGAGGCGGGCAAAGTATTTGCTAACAGCTATTTGATGCTCAACGTGGACAAGGGCAATCTTTACACCACCAGCCATGTTTACGTGTACGGTATCAAAGAAGAATATGACAACTTTACCCTGCAGGGCACAACGTGGAGCACAGCACCGGGTGTGGATAATGCCCCCGTGCCGCCGCTGAATTCAGCCATTACGTTTGATACGCTGGACCTGGAGGATATTTCTCCGCTTCTGGCGGCCTTTACGGTTCCGACCCTCGATATCTGGCTGTCCACGGCCAAGTTCCCGGCCCTGGATGAGTTCCTGAATTCCGATACGGACGGCAGTGTGGTGCTGATGTTTATCACTTATGATCCGGAAAGCTGCGGCTTTGAGATTTGTTCTCCCAGCCACAGCCGGACCGAGACCGAAACGGGTCTGAAAGGGATTATTCTCCGCGGAAATGTAGCGACCCCGACCTGGGCCACAAAGCCCAATCCGGCGAACAATACCAGCCAGAGCACGCGGCTGGCTCAGCTGAGCTGGACCAATCCAGCCCCCAGTCAGGAAGGTGCTGTCATCACCTGCGATGTGTTCCTCGGCACCACCGAGCCGAATCTGCTGGACCCGGACTACGGGCTGACCACGCTGGCGACCGGTATCAGCGGCAATTCCGTTGCGATTCCTTCGGGGATGCTTCAGGTCAACACGACCTATTACTGGGTGGTGGATGTGCATGACAGCATTGCCGGAACGACGCGAGGGTTTGTCTGGACGTTTAATACGAACAATATGATACCTCTGGTGGAGCTGGAGAAGCCCTCCCAGTACATTTGGCTGAACAATGCGGGCAATCCGGCCACAGCCACAGCCGTCATTAACACGACGGTGACGGATGATAACTTCCCGCAGCCGTATACGCTTCTTTGGGAGCAGCTCAGCGGACCGGTGACGGTGCCGATTGTTCCCAACAATGTCGAAGACATTACGCTGGTTCTGCCGCAGACGGGAACGTATGTGTTCAGACTGTCGGCGGATGATGGCAGTGTCATCGGTTCGGCAAGCACCCAGATTTATGTTGGTACCTCGCCGTGCAATGCGGCTCAGGCCAAACCGACCTATGTGCGGATTCCGGCGGATATCAACAACGACTGCTTTGTGGATATGACTGACCTGGCGGAGTTTGTCTCCCGCTGGCTGGAATGCAATGCGAGTATGGAAGCACCCTGCCGATAAAAAGGTTCAAAGGCGGGAGTGTTTTGTGAAGTAAGGCAGCGGCCGGAAAGAAACGTCTGTCTTTCCGGCCGTTTTTTCTTTGAAGGATTATCTCTGAAGAGAAGGGTTTGTCTTATGAAGCGATGGGGGATTGTTTGGATTGGTCTTTTGGTTTTCGCAGGGATGATTTCGGGTGCGCCTTCCAATCCGCAGCCGGCAGTCGGCGAGTCGGTGGACCCGGATGTGCTGACTCTTCAATGGACGCCGGATGCGGATGCCGTGCGCAGCGAGATATATCTGGGAACGAGTGCGGCGGCGGTTGCGGCGGCGCAAAAGCCGACCGGTGATGTGGACGGCAGCGGCGCTGTGGATATTCTGGACCTGGTTTACGTGGCCGCCCAGTGGCTGGACAGCCCGTCTTCGCCCTGTCCGGACCTGGATTACAGCGGCGGGGTGGATTTGGCGGATGCAGCTCAGGTTAGCCGCAGCTGGCTGAGTGAACCGGAAGTGCTCTATCTGGGAGCTGTTAGCGGTTCTTTCTTTGCTCCCGGCCAGTTAATTCCGAACAAGACCTATTACTGGCGGGTGGATACAGTCCGATGCAGCGGAATTGAGAAAGGAACGGTCTGGAACTTCAAGACCAAGCGTCCGGCCTTTCCCGGGGCGGAAGGATTCGGCAAATGGGCCTCCGGCGGACGGGGCGGCAGTGTTTATCATGTGACCAATCTGAACGACAGCGGGCCGGGCTCTTTCCGTGATGCCGTCAGTGCTCCGAACCGCACCGTGGTTTTTGATGTCGGCGGTGTGATACGGATCGGCGAACGAATTGTCGTCAGCAAAGATATTACGATTGCCGGCCAGACAGCGCCGGGCGAAGGGGTTGTCATTTACGGCAACGGCTTGTCTTATACGGATGCCAACCGCTCGATTACCCGGCATATGCGATACCGAATGGGCAAGGTCGGCACCAGCGGCAAAGATGCGGTGACGATTGCCGACGGAACGGATATGATTTTTGACCATTGTTCGATTTCTTGGGGGCGGGATGAGACCTTTTCCATCAGCGGCGGTACAGGCGAGGACCCGGGTTTTATCACCATTCAAAACTGCATTATTGCTCAGGGATTAGAAACCCATTCCTGCGGCGGCCTGATTCAGGATTTCAACGGGGTTAGTCTGTTCCGCAACCTTTACATTGATAACGACACGCGAAATCCGAAGGTCAAAGGAGTCAACGAGTTTATCAATAATGTGGTTTACAACTGGAACGATGCCGCGTATATCTTGGGCGATTCGGAAGCGGATTCCTATGCGAATGTCATCCGCAATTATTTTATCAGCGGTCCGAATACGGGGGCGGCGGCCTTTACAAGGGGCAATCTGAATTTTCACATTTACGCGCTGAACAACTGGCATGATTCCAACAAAAACGGGGTGCTTGACGGAGCCATTCTGGACCAGGCGGCCTACGGGACCATAGACTGGCAGACGGTCCCGTATAACTATCCGGGTGTCAAAACAATGCTCGGTGCACCGACGGCTTATCGGGTTGCCGCTTCGCAGGCCGGGGCTGTTTATCCGATACGCGACCGAATTGACAGCCGTCTCATTAAGGAACTCAAGTCGCTGGGAACCAGCGGACAGCTGATTTCAGACGAAAATGCCTCGCCGATGTACGGGGTCGGAATTCTCGACGGAGGAATCTGTCCGACCGATACAGACCAGGATGGAATGCCGGATTATTGGGAGCAGTCCGTGTCGGGACTGAATCCTTACGGGGCGGACCATAACGGGGATGCCGACGGAAACGGTTATACCAATCTGGAGGATTATCTGAACTTTCTGGCGGTTCCGCATGCGAACGTGCAGAAAGACAGACCTCGGGATATCAACCTGCGTCTGTTTGCATCCGGATTCGATGCCGGGGCGGCCTATACGGTGTTTGATGCGGTGAACGGAACGGTTCAGCTGCTGGCGGACGGTTATACCGCCCGCTTTACGCCGAATGCGGGATACGTAGGCCCGGCTCGTTTTTCCTTTACCGTGAATGACAGCTGTGTTTGGACGGATACGGTGCTGCTTTTGGTTTCGGAGTACGGCGGACATGCGCTGCCGCCGAAGTATCCTTCCAATCTGACGCAGGGATTGAACTATAGGTATTATTCCGGAACATTTGAGTATTTGCCGGATTTTGCCCTCCTGACACCGACGCAGCAGGGAACGACGGCGAACTTTGACATTACGCAAGCAGCGGCCGCCGATTATTTTGCGTATGTTTTTGAGGGATTTATTGAGATTCCGGCGGACGGGCTGTACACGTTTTATCTGAACTCGGACGACGGCAGCAAGCTTTACATAGACGGCGGAATTGTCGTCAGCAATGACGGCGTTCACGGAACGCAGGAGGCGGAAGGCAGTACGGCCCTGCTGGCTGGGATGCATTCCATTCGGGTTTCTTATTTTGAAAAAGACGGCAATCAGCGGCTGGAAGTACGCTGGGCCGGGCCGGGCTTCGGCAAGCAGCTGATTTCCAACAGCGTTCTGTACAGAGGTTCGGTGGATTTGGTTCCGCCGTCGGCCCCTGCCGGACAGTGGGCATCAGCTTCCAATGGGCAGGTTTTCTTGGATTGGAATGATAATACGGAGGCCGACTTGGCGGGCTACAATGTCTATCGGACAACGATTTCGGGGGGAAATTATACCCGACTGAACGATGCCCTGATTGATGCGTCAAACTTTATTGATACGTCGGTTTCCAACAGCACATTCTATCATTATGTTGTTACTGCTGTAGATGAATCCTTTAATGAATCTCAGCGCAGTTATGAAGTTTCTGCACGGCCGGCGGATTCCAATGATGTGAGTGTGATTGTTCAGGAATGGACGGCGGGTTTCTGTCTGGTTGAGGGGACGGTTGACAATAACAATGCCGGGTTCACCGGGTACGGTTTTGCCAACGGGACCAATGCCGTGGGCATGGGAATCAACTGGAGTGTTCAAATCGGCCGCCCGGGCACGTATCAGCTGACCTGGCGGTTTGCCAACGGCACAACGGCCAATCGGCCGGCTGATTTATTGGTGAACGGTGCAGCGGTTCTTTCCAGTATTGCGTTTAATCCCACCGGCGGATGGACAACCTGGAGTGAAGTGACCGGCAGCGTTGTTTTGGATGCGGGAACGCATTTGATTCGCCTGGAACCGACTACCAGCAACGGGCTGGCCAATATTGATTATCTGATGATAACAGGGCCGGATGTTGTTCCGGCGGCCTGTCCGTAACCTGTTATCCGGCAATCAGCCGGATTAATCCCCAGAAAAAGAGGATGATTCCGAGCGTGACAGCTGTGCTGCACAAAAAGCCGAGCGTATCGGTCCGAGTCCATTTACAGAATTCCCAGCTGGAGCGGGGGAACAGCTTCAGATGGTCGAACCGGTGCGGGTCGGCATAACTTTTCTGAACTTCTTCTTCATCTTTCTGCGGATCGGGATAGACCGGTGTTTTCAGCCGGGCGTAAAAGCGTTCAATGTCTGCATGAAACCCTTTGTCCTTCGTGAGCAGACTGATGGGGATCAGAAAGACGAAGGGCAGAACGGCCGCAATCAGATAACGGAGCGTAAGGAGGGCGGAAGGGGTCAGAGAAGGCAGGTCGATGCCGAGAAAATAGGCAATAATCAATTCGGTATGCAGACGGCCGATGCCTTCATAGGGGGAGTCGGGAACTTCCGGATTCATTCGGGCGATGTTGTCGTAGTAAATGCTGACCGGCGGGATTCGCACCGGTTTGCGGATGAGTTGGCCGACTTCCTCTGCCAGCCCGTTTTGGACATCGCTTTCACTGGCATGCACGGAGCGGACGACCGTCTGTTCTCGCGTCTGCTGCGACAGCCAGGGCGAATGCCGGACGGCCTCGAAGCACGGAAGCAGATGCGGAAGAACAGCCAGAATGATGGAGCAGGCGATTACCTCAACATAGACGGCAATTCGCGTCAGCCGTTTCCAGAACAAAAGCAGCAAAACCGGCGCTCCGAAGATAATGTTCAGGGAAGGCAGGGCCTTAACCAGATGGATAATGCTGAAGGTCGTTACGGAGACATATATCCCCAAAAGCAGAAAACCGATAATGGACAGACGGGAAACATTGATGTAGTGGCGAGGGCTTTTGTTGGGGACGAAGGGCTTGTAAATATGCCGGACGAAGAGAGCGGACAGATAGACGCAGACGGCATCCAGCGTGGACATATTGGCGGCGAGGATGCCGGCGACCATCAGCCCGCGCAGTCCGGGACCGAGCAGATGCCGGCTGAGGATTCCCCAGGCCGTATCGGGGTCTGCGACAAGGTCTGAACAGAGGGCGTAGGCAAATAAACCGCAAAGGGCCCAAATGATGGTGAGGATGCGTTTGGTGTAAGCGCCGCCGATATTGGCGATTCGGGCAGTCAGCTCATCGCGTGCAGAGCCGTTGAGGGCCATATTGCCCTGATGGCCCGTGATGCCGATGATGGTGACCAGAACCAGGGCGGCAATCGAGTTCCAGGCGAATTCATCGCCGGCGGAACCGAAAACAAACAGCATGTGGTCCGGGATTCGCCGGGTAAATTCGGTCCAGCCGCCCAAGGCAACCAGCGCCAGCGGAATCAGAAGGATGGAAAACAGGAGGATGAGAAAGCCCTGCAGAATATCGGTCACGGCGGCTGCTCTGAACCCGCCCATGGTGACATAGAAGCCGATGAACACCGTATAAATCAGGTAAAACCAAAAAGGCTTTGTATAGGAAACAAAAGCACTGATTTGTCCTTTTTTATACAGGGCGTCCAGCCGTTCGTATTCGGCGGTCTCCTGAGGATTCAGGGGTGTGGTTTTCTGAATCTTTGAAAGCTGACGGTACCGCTCATACAGCTGAACGCTTTCTGCCTCCGCCGGTGTGTATTTTTCCGGGGGTTTGATGGTCATGGCCTGAAACGTTCGCAGAGAGGCCTTATAGCCGATTCCCAGAATCAGGATGCTCAGCCAGATGCCCACGAGCGCGTAAATCGTCGGCAGGATTTTGCTTTTGAATCGCTCCTCGAACAGCTCAGCCATCGTGACCAGACGAACGCGCCGGAACCATCCGGCCATGAACCAGTAGTAGGGACCCGTGAAGACACCAATCAGCATCAGCCATACGCCCCCCAATCCCTTTTCGAAGGCAAAACTGGCCGTTCGAATAGCGCTGTTGGCGTCGCTGAGTGTGCCCATATTGAGGAAATACTGGAGGAGTTTATTAAAGGAACGCCCGGCCAGAAAAAAATCTTCCTCAGAACGGATTTTTCCGTAGGCTTTCTGCCCGATATAAGTGATGGCAGACAAATAGAGGAGGATAATAAGCAAGTCAATAGGATGAAAACCGAACAATTCCATCAATGTATGTTCCTTAATCGGTACAGCCGGCTTTTTGCACATCGATTGTAGCGGAAGCCGTTTTGGTTTTCCAGTGTTTTTGCTCCTTCCGGAAGCGGAGCGGGAATCATTTCAATTCGATTAGAAAGTCTGGAAAATCAAAGGAGGATGGTGTATAGTTATGGTTATGAATACAAGACAGAGAAAAGTGTCGGGAATAGTTGTTTTCTTCTGGTGGACGGGATGGATGTGTGCCTTTGCCGCAGGCGGCGGTCTGAATGAATCCTCAACTTCCCAGGCGGTTTTTGTGTCGAAGGTATGGGCGGCGGATCAGGGGGACGGGAGTTACAAAAATCCTGTTTTGCATGCCGATTATTCCGACCCTGATGTCATCCGGGTGGGCAATGATTATTATATGACCGCCTCCAGCTTCACCAGCTTTCCGGGGCTTCCGATTCTGCATTCGAAGGATTTGGTCAATTGGACCCTCATTGGGCATGCGGTTTCGCGATATCCAAATCCGGATTTTAATGTTCCTCAGCACGGCAAAGGAATCTGGGCACCGAGCATCCGATTTCAGGATGGGATGTTTTTTATCTTCTGGGGCGACCCGGACAGCGGGATTTATCGGGTCCGCTCCGTTCGGCCGGAGGGGCCCTGGGAGGAGCCGCTTTTGATTCTTCCCGGAAAAGGACTGATTGACCCCTGTCCGCTGTGGGACGATAACGGCAAGGCGTGGCTGGTGCATGCCTGGGCGGGCAGCCGAGCGGGTGTGAAGAGTCTGCTGACGTTGCGGGAGATGGATTGGCAGGCGACCCGGGTCAGTCAGGATGCCCGTCATATCTTTGACGGCCATGAAAAGCATCCCACAATCGAAGGTCCAAAGTTCTATAAGCGCGACGGCTGTTATTATATCTTTGCGCCCGGCGGTGGAGTAACCGGCGGCTGGCAGGTGGTGCTCCGCTCCAAAGACATTTACGGTCCGTATGAGGACCGCATCGTTCTTCATCAGGGCTCTACGCCGGTCAACGGCCCGCATCAGGGCGGCTGGGTCGATACCCCGTCCGGTCAATCCTGGTTTCTTCATTTTCAGGATGCCGGCCCCTATGGTCGGATTATTCATCTTCAGCCGGTTGTGTGGAAAGAAGGGTGGCCGGTGATGGGTACAGACTCGGATGGAGATGGAACAGGCGAACCGGTGCTGACCTGGAAAAAGCCGGATGTCGGAGGCGTTTTTCCCAAAATGACGCCGGCTGACAGCGATGAGTTTGACGGTGATACGCTCGGCCTTCAATGGCAGTGGCAGGCAAATCCGAATCCTGCCTGGTTTGCGAAAGTTCGGGGAACAGATTATCTGCGTTTGTTTGCTGTTCCGCTGCCGGCGCCGGAAGCAAATTTCTGGCAGGTGCCGAACCTGCTTTTGCAGAAGTTTCCTGCGCCAGATTTTACCGCCACCGCAAAGGTACGGCTTGTGCCGGAACAGCAGAACATCCGCGGAGGGCTGGTGGTGTTCGGAGATGACTATTCGGCTCTCGAGCTGGCGGTCAAAGAAGGGACGAAAATTCTGCGGCTGATTGTCTGTATGCAGGCCGAGACCGGCAGCCGGGAGGGACTGGCTGCGGAAATCCCGATACAGACGGATACGCTCATCCTGCGGGTTCAGGTGTCCTCGCCAAACGCTCTCTGTCAGTTCAGCTATAGTCTGGACGGGAAAGAGTTCGTTCCGGCAGGCCGTCCGTTTCCCGCCAAGCCGGGCCGATGGGTGGGAGCCAAAGTCGGTTTGTATTGTGTCTCGCAGGCCGGCTCCCGTGCAGGCGGTTATCTGGATGTGGACTGGTTCCGAGTTGAGTAATTGAGTTCAGGGGCTACCTCAATTTTCTTTTGCTTTTTGATGTTTTGCCCGCTCGATGAGGGAGCCGCTACGGCATCGGCAGCAGATTTTCCCAGCGAACGACCCAGAGGCCGTTGTTCGGGAACCCCGGTGCATGGTGTTTGGGGCCTTCGTCCCAGCCGGCGGCCATCATCGCCGTCGCAGTCAGCAGGCCGCCGTTGCCCGGCAGATACAGCGGCAGGTTTTCCCGCTGATAATTGTGCCCGTTGGGCCAGTAGAGATTCTTTTTGGATTCGATAAAGAAGGCGTCCACGGCCAGTTCAGGCAGCCCTACGCGGGCGGCGGTCATCGCCAGCATCGGATAATCCCAGCCCCAGGTATCCGGCCAGTGCCACTCGGCATAGACCCATTGAGCCGTTCGCCGCATGAGGTCTTCCTGAACCAGCGGGGTTTTCGGCAGCACCCCCAGCGCCGCCAGCATTGACGGATGATCGGTCAGATTCGTATAAGGCTGCGGTTCAACGGCGGTGTAGATTCCGTCGCGAACCGGCAGGACGGACAGATGGTTCATCACATGGTCCCATTTTTCCTCGCGCGGCAGGCCGAGCCGCTGCCGCCACTGCTGAGCGGTGTTCAGTCCCCAGTACCAATAGCACAATTCAAAGGTCGGATTCCACGTGTCGGCGTATTTGTAGTTTTCCTGTGCCGGAATAACGGGCGGCCCGAGGACATACCGCTTTTGCTTTTCGTCCCAGTGGGCAAAGTCCGCCATAAAGCGGGCCGTTTCGAAGACAATCTCTTTGAATTTGTTCAGTGTGTCCGCATTCGGTTTCTGGCGGTACACCAGTTCCGCATAATAAATCGGATGCGGCTGCTGCCAAATCAGAAGCGGCCCGATGCCGGAGGGGGAGTCCTGCCCGTCGGGGCTGGTCATCTTAGGCCAGCGCACCCCCTCATAGCCCTGTCGGCGGGCGATGGCCCGGGCGGCAGGCAGTATCTCCTGATACCAATTGAGCGCGGACTCCAGCATCGGCAGACGATTCCACAGGGCAAAATGCACGCTGTGCCACCAGTGCATCTCCAGATGAAACTTGCCGAACCAGCTGCTGCAGGTCAGCCCCGTTTCCTGCGGCGGGTATTTCTGGACGGACTGAATGGCCGTCAGGTATTGGGAAAGGACAATGCGCCGTTCCAGCTCCTTCCAGCGAGGGTCTTTGCTCAGGGACAGGTCGATGGCGCCGCCGGTTTCCCAGAACGTTTTCCAATGGCGTCGGGCGGCGGCCCGCACGGTGTCGAAATCCGTCGCGCGGAGAGGACCGTCCTGCTCCTGGAAAACCACAAGGCCCTCGAGGGTGCCGCCCGAATGTTTCGGCTGCCAGAGATAGTGATGTTCAGCGGTCTTTTGCCAATCCCCTCCGCCGGATAAAATCGTTGTGCACAGGTACCGCTTGGAATCCATTATCCGTTCAAGGCGGAATTGCCTGTCGTTTTCCTTTTTTAGAATGGTTGTGTGTTTGTCCGGACTGTTCCAGTCCGCCGGATCGGTGCCCCAGGTGCCTGCGGCATAGGGAAACCGGATTTGGACGCGGAGTCTTCCGCTTTCCAGCAGGGGCGAATCGATGCGAAACGCGATGATGTCCTGTTCCGGGTGCACACAGGTTTGGACGTGAACCGGCAGTCCTTCGATTGTAAAGGCACTGTCCAGAAGCCCTTCCCAGAGGTCCAGGGTCTGTTCGATGTTTTGAATCTCTTCCAAAGAAACCAAAGTGCCGTCGGTTTTCTGCAGAACCAGTCCAATCAGCCCGAGGGTGATTTGGTGCGGATTCGCCCGCAGGTAGTCTGCGGCCGGCCCCTTCTGGTTGCTGTTGTAGGGGACCAGCCGGCCGTAGGTGTCAATCTGGACAAATGTATCCTCCAGTTTGAAGCCTGCGGTGTTGGGGAACGAGTGCCATCCCCATTCGGCCATTGTTGTCAGAGGGATGCCCTTGGCATAGGCCTGCGGGAATGTCTGCAGGCCGGTAAAGTCGGCAGTAAAAGCGAACCGTCCGTTCCCGACGGACAAGGGCGAAAACTCATGGAAGCGATCCAGTCGGACATTGTGTCGGCTCACGAGGGCTTGCCGGTCAATTTTGCCGAACGGGTCGCCGCCGCGGGCCAGGTATTCGAGATAGTCTTCGAGGCAGGTAAAGCCGTCGTCGTCGGGGTCGGCGTTGGAGTCGGAGAAATCGCCGGCCGGAGAATGGGGGTTGAGGTGATGAATGACTTCCCACCAGTCCGGCAGGCCGTCTCCGTCGGAATCGGGTGCAGCCGGACCGCCTTTTAATGTAGGATAGCCGCCGACATCGTCCTGCGAATCAATGATACCGGGCAGTCCGTCTTTGCTGCCGCGATAGGTAAAGGAGCGCTGCCGCACCTCCCGAACAATCCGTTCGTCGATGGCGTCACGTTTAGGCCGAACAGCGCCGACATCGTCGAGCACCTTTTCGAGCAGCTCATCGGCGGGGTAGGTACTCACATAAGGCGGGAAAAAAGGCTCATCGCTTCGAATGTCTGTTTCCTGAGCATAATTGGGGGAGACCCCTTTCCAGTTGTCCGCATCGTATTGCGGGTATCCTTCCAATTTATTGCCGGCGATATAGAACTTTTGCGGATTGCCGGTCTTCATTTGGTCCCCATCGGGACGCATAAGAAGAAAATGTTTGGTTGCCGGACCGGGCAGATAGAGATTGTTGACAAAATTGCAGCGATAAACACCGCCGTCGGTTGTTCGATGATGCCAGTTGTAGACAATATTGTTCCGAATATCACAGAATCCTTCATATTGCCCGTCCTGTTCGAGTCCTCCTGCGAGCGACCAGTTCCGTCCGGCGCAATGGGCAAGCAGGTTGTGATGAAAACTGCCGATGTTTCCGCTGATAGAGCCCGCAAACGAGTGCTTGCCGTAGTGATAGGAGTTGTGCAGGGCTTCTGAGATGATATTGCGGGAGAAGGTGATGTTTTTAGCCCCGCGGGTGCTGACCCCCTCATCCAGGCTCCAGCTGATGGAACAGTGGTCGATGATGCAGTGGTCGCAGCCGGCCATCCCCATCCCGTCCAGCGGTTTTTTGGCGAAATCGCCGACACGGGTCCGAATAAATCGAATCACAGCGTCTGCGGTGCTGTTCATCCCAAAGGAATATCGGGCCAGACAAATGCCGTCGCCGGGAGCCGTTTGGCCCGCCACATACACATCGCCTCCGTCCGGCGGGATAGTCAAACTGTTCTTCAGGAAGATGGTGCCGCCGACCCGGAAGATGATGACGCGCGGCCCTTTTTCCACTTCGAGGGCCTTGCGGAGCGAACCGTCAATGACCGGCTCGCCGGCCTGCGGGTCGTAATCATCCAGTGTGGTTACGGCGATGACGCGTCCGCCGCGTCCGCCGCGGGCGAAGCGTCCGTATCCTTCCGCCGAGGGGAAGGCAACACGGCGAACCCGGAAACTCCAGACGGAGCCCTTTCGAATCGTGCCGTCTTCGGAAACGGCATCCACCCGCCAGAAGTAGGTGTCTTTGCTGTGGAGATTTTCGGCGGGAAACGCGGTTTGTCCGGCCGGCAGGCGCCCTTTGTAAATTGCTGAATCGGTTAAAGAGGCCTTTTCGACGGATAAGCGGTCTGTGCCGAGATACACATCATAAAAAGCGGCCCCCTGAGCGGCGGACCATCTCAATTCGGTGCGGCCTTTGCCGGCCGAACCGGGACTGGGTAGGTCATTGTGGGCAAAGACGTGAAAATCGCCGTCTGATGGAATCGGGTTTTCCGGCACGGAGCCGGGGGCATACGGACGGTCGATTTCCAAGCCGTTTAAGACCGCCGTGCAAATCTGTTCCTCCGGCTTTCCAGTCGGTTCCAGATCAATTATCACCGGTTTGCCGTCTTCGGCGGTGATTTCGAAAAAGGCCGTTGTGATGAGCCGGTCATCTGCGGTGGCCTGGCTGGGCTGGATTGTCCGGAGAGTCTGACCATTGAGGCGGATTCGGCAGGGACTGATGGTCTTTCCAAACCGCTCTGCGGGCCAGGGGGCGTTGTGATAAGTCAACAGGGTATGCCGTCCGGGAGAAAGCCCCTCCAGCGTCATCCGGATGGTTCCGCCGGCAAAGCTCGGGTGCGTATTTTTCCCATCCTCTTTCTGCGCATACAGGCAGTCCATCGCCAGTTTGTAGCCCTTCAGGCCGTCTTTGTTGTGCCAGCCGATTGTCAGCTTCGTCCCCGCAGGCGGCTCGAGCAGCTCAAAGGAGATTTTGACATTGCCGAAAGACCGTTGGAACCCCTCTTCAGGCCGCCAGGACTCAAATCCGGCGGCGGTTGAATCCCGCCGTACGTCCAGGTCAATCCGCAGCGGCTGAGCGGATGAGAAAGATGGAAATACAAACAGACAAACCAGCCAGAACCAACATTGCTTTTTTGTGTTCATACGGACCTTTTTTCTGAGCAGATTCACCAATTGACGCCAGGCAGTTCTCAGGGGGTTTCCGCCAGCCAGTTTTGAGCCGTTCGAGCAAAGACGGACAGGTCGATGCGTCCGCCGTCTCTTTCCCAGCCGGCTTCCTGCAGCCATTGTTCAGCCAGGCAGGACAGGTCTTCCAGATCGACTCGTCCGCTGCCGGTAAAATCTCCATACAGCCAGTCCCGCGTCAGGCGTTCGGCCTCGAGCGGACGCTTGGCGAACGAAGGGCCGGACCAGGAGACGGCCGGATTCGCAGTGCCGCGGGTGAAGCATTCGACCCGAATCGGATGCAGACCGGCTTGGAGCAGGATGGAGCCGGCGGCCTCCTGCGGGCCGTGGACTCCGTCATTATCGACGACTTCGATGGAATGGACAAATAGACGGCTTCCGTCGGAGCTGCTGACAAAAAAGGTGTACCAGCCGTCTTCGGGAACGTTCAGATAACCTTCCAGCACCGCCCCGAAGGGAGGCGGGACCGACAGGGAGCTGAGATTGAAATCGCGGACGGCTCCTTTCGCCGCGGGAGACAGGGAGTCAAAATCCGGCAGGAACGACCAGCTGCCCGGATAGATTCGACAGGCCAGTCCCGGCCCGCGAGCGGCCGGGGAGACCGGCGTCATCGCCGGACGGATTTCAACAAAACCCAGGGCGGCGGAGTCGGAACTGCCCGGCGCCTGTGCAATCGTCAGCCGGCCGTCTGAAACCTGCACCACCGCCTGATATTCGTCATAATCCCACAGAACGGCCCCATCCGAGTCTTCGAACAGGATGCCTTCGAGCAGGACGCTGTTGAGCCGCGGGATATTGTTTTCGGGAAAGATGTTTCTTGGATCGCCCGGGTCGCCGCACATCAGGGTGATGTGGTACCAGCCGTTCGGGAGTGCGATTTCCCAGAACCGGCTTGCGGAGGCGGTTGTGAGGAAGGCGTTGCGGCGGAAATCGGCATCGACCGGCACCAGGTAGGTTTCGCCTTCTTTGGTGGTGCGTGTATGACGCCAGAAGGCGTTGGCGGTGTTGTCGGCGTTCCATCCGTAGGCATACCCGTTTCCCCGATTGGCGAATGCGGCGCCGGTATCGGAGAGCATGCCTTTGACGTCCGGGGCGGCCGCAGGCCGGAAGTTGATGCGAATGACCGGCGGTCCCATCCATTTGTCAAAACCGCCCGGGCCGGCTTTGGATTGGACCAGGGCCGGCACCTGGGCCGCAGGGTTTAGGACATACGGATACGGCGGGACAAAATCGTTTCCGCTGGCCACGGCCAGCCCGGTCATCGAATCGAGGATGCAGCCGACGGCTTCCACCAGTCCGCCGGAGGTCTCATAGTAGGCGTCTTTGCCCTGCTGGAAGTACAGGTTTTCCAGCCGCATTCGGGTCAGAGAGCGCGGCAGCATCCCGTAGCTGCGCAGCCCCAGCAGCCAGCAGTTAAAGACATGCACATCCGCCCACTCGCCGGTTACATTCCGCTGGGTGGTGTTGTCAAACCAGCAGTGGTGAAAGGTGTAGGTGCCTATCGGACTTCCGCTGCTGGGGCCGTTGGCGATGGCGGTTTTGTTGTGATGGCTGAGTATCGTCCAGGAGACCGTGACGTATCCGGAGGCATAGGTCATATCCAGCAGCCCGTCTCCGGCGCGGCTCAGGTGACAATGGTCAATCCAGACGTGATGAGCATTCCGCAGGGCGATCGCATCATAATCATTCAGCTTTCCGTCATAGTCGCCCATCATATAATAATCGCGGATTGTCAGGTTTTTGATGATGATGTTGCTGACGCCGTTGAGATTGAGCCCGTGGTTGACGAGGGCGGCGTCGTTGCCGATGCCGATGAGGGTTTTATTGCTTTTGACGGTAACGGTTCCCGGCGTCGGGGAGATAATCGGGCCGGCAATCTGGATGATGTATTTGGCGGTTTGTCCGGCGTAGTATTTCAGATCGGCCAGCGTTGTAACGGTTACGACCGTTCCGCCCGCTCCGCCTGTGGTTCCGCCGGCCAGATACTGACTGCCTTGCCCGTCGAGGGCGGCAAAGCCGATGGGCCGGTCTGAGGAGAAGGCCGCCGAAGCAGTCAGGAGGACAAGTGTGAAAAACAGCTGCTGATACGTTTGTTCTTTCATACGTTTGTCCCAAAGAATCGTCCGCCTCATATGGGGTTCGGAGTAATGCCCCTTGCTGCATTATAATGATTCGGAAAACGGCGGGAAAGTCGGGGGAAGGCCTTTTGCTCATTTTTGCGCAATTTGTCTTTTTTTGATGCACAAAATGGCTGTCGGCTGGGATAACATGTCCGGATTTTTCCCATTCGCCCCGTTGTTGAAGGGTGCGGTTTGTGGTAGGATACTTTCTTACTATTCAATTGATTTTGGGAGATGAACAATGCGGTATTGGCTGGCCATCTGTGCCGTGTGCAGCGGAGCAAATCTTTGGGCGGCGGAAAGCCCGCAGACGAATTGTCTGGTTCTGCCGCTCTGGCAGGAAACCATCCCCGGGGCTCTGGGGTCACAGGACAAGGACAAACCGATGCTGTATGTGTATCTGCCGAACGAGACACCCGCCCCGACAGCGGCGGTGGTGATTTGTCCGGGCGGCGGATACGTTCATCTGGCGATCGACCACGAAGGCCGGGAGATTGCCGAACGGCTGCGGCGGGACAACGTTGCGGCCATTGTTCTGAAGTACCGCCTGCCGGGCGACGGCTATCGGCATCCGATTCCGATTCTGGATGCGCGGCGGGCGATTCAGACGGTGCGGTTTCACGCTCGCGACTGGAATATCCATCCGGACCGAATCGGAATCCTGGGCTTTTCGGCGGGCGGTCATCTGGCCTCGACGGCAGGAACGTTTTTTGGAGAAATTCCTCTGTCGTCTGCTGTAAAGGATGCCGTCGGTTCCGTGTCCTATCGGCCGAATTTTCTGGTGCTGGTGTATCCGGTGATTTCGATGCAGGACGAATGGACGCATCGGAGCTCCCGGGCCAATCTGCTGGGACCGGAGCCGCCGCAGGAACTTCTGGAGCGTCTGTCCAATGAGCGGCAGATTACAAAGGATACGCCGCCGACTTTTTTAATCCATGCGGACGATGACAAGACGGTTTTGCCGGAAAACAGCATCCTCTTTTATCAGGGGCTGCGGAAGGCGGGCATTCCGGCGGAACTGCATATTTACCGCAAGGGCGGGCACGGATTCGGAACGCGTCCGACAGCCGGTCCGGCGGCCTGCTGGCTGGAGGACTGCCTGATGTGGATGAAGCAGATGGAGTTTCTCCAGCCGGCCTCGGCGGAGGACAAGCCCGTTTCGTTTTTGGAAAAGCAAACCAACGAATCATAGAGAATCCTAAAACAGCCGGAATCGAGAAGAGAGGTGAACCATGAAGTCGAAGGTGTTTTTGACGGCGGGATTGATTGTATTCGCAGGGGCCTGCCGGGTCCAGTCGGAGATTCGCGTTGCTGTTGTCAATCCAACCCAAATCCTGCGAGTCCAGGAGAGCATCGAACTGGATTGGGCGGAGATTCAGAATCGCTCGGCGGACCTGAAGCCGCAGGAGACGGCCGTGCTGGATGCCTCCACGCGGCAGCCGCTGCGCACGCAGGTCCTTGAGATTGACGGCCGTACGACTCTGCTTTTCCAGACGGATTTGCAGCCCGGACAGAAAAAAGAATTTGTTCTGCTGAAGCGCCCGGAGGGGATGACGGAGCCCGATTCACCGGCTCGGACGTACTGCCGCTTTATTCCGGAGCGCAAGGATGACTTCGGATGGGAAAACGACAAGGCGGCGTACCGGATGTACGGCCCGGCATTGGAGTATGAGACCATCACCAGCGGGATTGACGCCTGGGGCAAATGTGTCCCGTATCCGGTCATCGACAAATTCATCCGCGATTACAATGAAAAGCAGATTCCTTATCATTATGACCACGGTGAAGGTGGGGATTTTTACAAAGTCGGCAACACCCTCGGCTGCGGCGGTCTTGCCCCGTTTGTGGACGGCAAGGTCTGCCTCCCTCCGCACAATTTTGTCCAGTGGAAGATTCTGGCCAACGGCCCGCTTCGTTCCGTCTTTGAGCTGATGTATCGTCCGTGGCAGGCCGGTCCCTATACCGTCAGCGAAGTCAAGCGGATTTCGATTGATTTGGGCAGCAGCTTAAGCCGCATCGAGTGCACCTACACCTGTTCCCAGACGGATACCCTGCCGCTGGCGGCGGGCATTGTCCTGCGGGAAACCAGTCAGCAGACCTGGAAGGCCCCGCAGAGCATTGCCTACTGGCTGCCGACGGATTTCATCAGCGGCCATATGGGCTGCGGGGTTGTCTTCGGGGCCGGCTGGGCGGTAGAGCCGACAGAGGCCGACGGACATCTTCTCCTGACGCTTTCCCACAAGATTGCCAAGCCGGTGGTGTATTATGCCGGCTCCTGCTGGGATAAAAATGAAGAGTTTCGTACATTTGAAAAATGGCAGCAGTATCTGAAGACATTCAAGCAGCGGCTGGACAATCCGGTCGCGGTGGAATGGCTGCCGTAACCTATTTGTCGAAAGGATGCTATGCAGGTACGTTATGTTCCGGATCCGGTGCGGTTCTGCCGGATGACGACGCAGGAGATTCGGGATGCGTTTCTGATTGAAACGCTCTTTGCACCCGAGCGGATTGAGATGCTGTATTGTGATGTGGACCGCGTGATTGTCGGCTCGGCGGTTCCGGTCGGGACGCCGCTGACCCTTTCGGCGGCCGAGCAGCTGCGGGCGGAGTACTTCTGTCAGCGGCGGGAGATGGGCGTTCTGAATATCGGCGGGGCCGGTCAGATTGTTGTGGACGGCCGAGCGTTTCCGATGGCGAATCTGGATTGTCTGTATGTCGGACGCGGCAGCCGGCAGATTGAATTTGTCAGCGCCAGCCCCGCGCAGCCGGCGCGATTTTATCTGCTCAGCTATCCGGCGCACCGGGAGTATCCGACGACCCTGATTCCCAAGGCGCAGGCCAATCCGGTGCATCTGGGCAGCATCGAGCAGGCCAACAAACGCACGATTTACCAGTGCATTCACCCCAAAGGCGTGCCGAGCTGCCAGCTGGTGATGGGCTTTACAGTGCTGGAGCCGGGCTGCGTGTGGAATACGATGCCCCCGCATACGCACGAGCGCCGGATGGAGGTGTATATGTATTTCCATATGCCCGCAAATGCCCGCGTGTTTCATCTGATGGGCAGGCCCAGCGAAACCCGGCATATCGTTGTGGCGGAAGGGCAGGCGGTCATTTCGCCCAGCTGGTCGATTCATTCCGGCGTCGGCACAGCGGCCTATACCTTCTGCTGGGGCATGGGCGGCGAGAATCAGACCTTTGAAGATATGGATCATTTGACAATGGATGATATTCGGTAAGGAAGGAAGGCAGGACAGTATGATTCTGGATAAATTTAAGTTGGACGGCAAAAAAGCGATTATCACCGGTTCGGCCCGCGGCCTCGGGCAGGCCATGGCCGTTGCTCTGGCGGAGGCGGGGGCGGACATTGCGCTGGTGGATATTCTGGATATGTCCGAAAGCAAAGCCCGTATTGAGCAGCTCGGACGCAAATGCATCACCATCACGGCCGACCTGAGCAAAAAAGACTGTGTGGATGTGATTGTCAGGGAAACCGTCGAAAAACTTGGCGGGATTGATATTCTTTTCAACAACGCCGGCATTATCCGGCGGGCCCCGCTGCTGGAGTTTTCCGAAAAGGACTGGGATGATGTGATGAACATCAACATCCGCACGCTGTTTTTCCTCAGCCAGGCGGTCGCCCGGGTGATGATTCAGCAGGGCCGGGGCGGCAAAATTGTCAATACGGCCTCGATGCTCAGTTTTCAGGGCGGGATTCTGGTGCCCTCTTATACGGCCTCCAAGAGCGCGGTGATGGGGCTGACGCGGCTTTTGGCCTGCGAGCTGGCCCCCTATAAAATCAATGTCAATGCAATCGCTCCGGGCTATATGGCTACAGACAATACGAAAGCCCTCCGCGAAAATCCGGAACGGAATAAGGCCATCCTCGACCGGATTCCAGCGGGCCGATGGGGCGAGCCGGAGGACCTGCAGGGGGTGGCGGTCTTTCTGGCCTCGGCGGCCTCGGATTATATGCACGGATACACCGTTGCCGTGGACGGCGGCTGGCTGGCGCGATAGGGAGGACAGAAATCATGGCGACTTTAAACCTGCGTCCTGCATCGGAATGCAAATACGATATCCTTTCTCTGGGGGAAGTGATGCTTCGGCTCGACCCGGGCGAAGAGCGGATTCATACCACGCGCACGTTTCGGGTCTGGGAGGGCGGCGGGGAATACAACGTCGCCCGCGGTCTTCGCCGCTGCTTCGGCAAGCGGGCGGCCCTGGTGACGGCCATTCCGGATAATCCCGTCGGGCGTCTTTTGGAGGATTTGCTCCTGCAGGGCGGCGTCAGTCTCGAGTATGTCCGCTGGGTGCCGTTTGACGGCATCGGCCGCAAGACCCGCGTCGGGCTGAATTTTACGGAGCGCGGCTACGGCGTTCGGGCGGCGGTAGGCTGCTCGGACCGGGCCAACAGCGCCGCCTCCCAAATGAAAAAGGGCGATATCGACTGGGAGAAAATCTTCGGACGAGACGGCGTGCGGTGGTTTCACACCGGCGGCATTTTTGCAGGGCTTTCGCCGACGACGCCCGATGTGATTCTGGAGGCGATGGAGGCCGCCCGCAAATACGGTACGGTGATTTCCTACGATTTGAACTATCGGGCCTCGCTGTGGAAGGAATTCGGCGGCAAAGAGCGGGCCGTGGAGGTCAACCGCAGAATTGCCCCGTTTGTGGATGTGATGCTCGGCAACGAAGAGGACTTTTCGGCCGCGCTGGGCTTTGATGTGGCCGGCCTGGATGCGGACTGCTCCAAACTCGACCCGTCGAACTTCAAGAAGATGATTGCCGAGGCCGTCAAGGTTTTCCCCAACTTCAAGGCCGTGGCAACAACCCTTCGAAACGCCCGGACCGCCACGCGGAATGACTGGGGAGCGGTTTTGTACTATGACGGTCGCTTTTATGATGCGCCCCTGCGGGAGGATTTGGAAATCCTCGACCGCGTCGGCGGCGGAGACAGTTTCGCCTCCGGTCTGATCTACGGCCTGATGGAAGGCAAGAGCCCGCAGGAGGCGGTCGAGTACGGAGCGGCCCACGGGGCGCTGGCGATGACGACACCGGGCGATACAACCACGGCGACGCTGGCGGAGGTGGAGCGGGTGATGAAGGGCAAATCCGCCCGCATCAGCCGCTGAGCCGCAGCGGTTTCTGTTTATGGAGCAGTCTGTTTCGATTGCCGTTGGTACGGCCGGCTGGTCCTATCCGGACTGGGCGGGAATTGTCTATCCCAAAGGCTGCAAAGAGACGCTGCGGTTTGTATCCGGGCTGGTGGACTGCATCGAAATCAACAGCACGTTTTATCGTCCGCCGGACAGAAAAACGACAGAAACCTGGGCTGCGCAGGTGCAGGGGCGGGAGGGGTTTTTCTTTACTGCCAAACTGCATCAGAAGTTTACCCACGAAGGACAAATTGATTCGGAACTGGTGCGGCAGTTTCGGGACGGTTTTGCTCCCTTGCTGGAAACTGGACGGCTGCGCTGTCTTTTGATGCAGTTTCGGTATGATTTCACTGCTGCGGATGACAATCGGCGCTATCTGGGAAATCTGATTGAGCAATTCCGGGATTGCTGCCCGATTGCCGTCGAAGTGCGGCATGCATCCTGGAGGCAGCCCGCCTTTCTGCGCGAGCTGGAAAACAGAGGCGTGACGGTTTGTTCCATCGATTATCCTGCGGGTCCTGATTCGTTTGTTTTGGATGACCAAACCGTCGGTTCAGCGGGTTATATGCGTCTGCATGGGCGCAATGCCGCCGCTTGGTTTGCCAAATCCACCCGCGATGAGAGGTATGATTATTATTATTCACCGGAGGAATTAAAGGAAATTGCGGCACGGATTGGGCGGCTGGCGGCCCATTGTAAGACCTATACGGTGATTGCGAATAATCATTACAAGGGAGCTGAATTGGCCAACGCGCTCGAATTGAAGTTTCTTCTGACCGGACTGAAACAGCGCGTGCCTGACAGCCTGCTGGCCCGGTATCCTTCTCTGGCCCGGATTGCCCTTTCGGGGGCTCTGTTTGAATAACGGGGCGGGTTATTTTTCTTTCGGCAGCGGTTTGGGCAGCACAGGCGAATAATTGGGTTTTGACCCTTTGTGCCAGGCCAGCGTCCAGAGCTGCTCATGGACCAGGGTGTCCACGTGCATATCCAGAAAAGCCACATTGGTTTTTCGTCCGTGGCGGTTCAGGACAAAACGTCCGATGGCCCGTTCGGTCGTTCCGCCGGTCTGGTCGCCGGTGTCGTAAAAGTTGGTGGTCCCGGAAACGGCATTAGCAGGCAGGGTGTTGGTATTTTGCGGCCAGCCGTCCACCCAGTTGGCATCGAGGAAAACAGGGGCTTCGCCGGCGGCTTTCACATCGTTTAAGCTGGCATAGGGATAGTTCTGCATCGATGTCGGCACCCAGCGGTTGGCATCGCCGTAAAACCAGCCGTTGAAGCCGTAACTGCCGGTTTCATAGCGTTTATGCGACTGAGCCGAATAATTCCACAGCCACGGCCGCAGGGATGTACCCCACAAACTCGTTGAGCCGTTGTATTCATTTTCAACGGTTTTCAGCTGTGATTCAGTTTCCGGACAGAATCGAACTTCATCCACGTTTCCGACATTTTGTCCGATAGCATCCAGCCAAAGAACACTCGTGGTATTGTCCGGGTAAGGGAAAAAACGGTTTTTATTATGGGTCAAATAGACCTGCATGGCGGTCCCGAGAGTCTTTAGGTTGTTTCGATCTACCATCATTCGGGCCTGATATTTGGCCTTTTTTAGGGCCGGCAGCAGTACCGACAGCAAAACAGCGATAATGGCGATTACAACCAGAAGTTCTATCAGCGTAAAAGCCCTGCGTTCTGTCCGACTCGCCCCCGTTTTTTTGATTTCCATAAAAAACGCTCCATTGACGTTGTGCTTGTCTCCCTTTTATTAATGTCCGCTCTACCTTCTTTTTACTGGAAAAACAGCAAAAACTTCAAAAAACGGGAAAGAATCCGGCGAACAACGGATGTAAAATGTCCTTATATTATGCTATTCGAGGGAAATAAAGGACTATGTCTATGCAGAATAGGCAAGTATGAGTGGGTATGTCAGGTTTGTAATCGAAAGCTGACTAATTTCGTATCGTTTTTGAAGAAAAAAGATATAATAGGAGTTTCTTCAAACGTAGAATCATCTATGGTTTTGTATGTTCATGGAGGAGCTTTAATGGATACAGTAATGACAGAATCAGAAAAACAGCAAATACAGCGGGAAGAAGAGATTTACCAGATTTCCACTCTGGTGGCGGGCAATTTCCGCCTTCAGGAAGTGCTGGACCGTCTGGCCGAGACGGCCGTGCGCGTAACCAACACGACGGCCTGTTCGATTCGGCTTCTGGATGAAGAATCAGGCGACCTGAAGATGCGCAGCACCTACGGCTTAAGCGAGGCCTATCGCAATAAAGGACCGGTGACCAAGGATGACCCCGTGGTCAAAGAGGCCTTTGAGGGCAAGGCGGTGGTGCTGGATGATATGCGGGTGGACAGCCGAGTGCAGTACCGGGAGGCCACCATTCGAGAGGGGCTCATCAGCCAGCTGACGGTGGCAATGATTTTCCGCGACAAGCCGCTGGGAGTGTTGCGGCTGTATAGTCCGGAACCGAATCGGTTTGATGAGAATGCAATTCGTCTGGCCCGGCTGGTGGCGACCCAGTGTGCTGTGGCGATTACCAACGCCCGCTTGTACGCGGAGGCCCTCGAAGGGGCCCGGATGGCTGAGCAGATGCGTCTGGCGGCGGTTATCCAGCGTCGAATGATTCCCGAAAAGGCCCCCTGTATGAAGGGACTGGATATTCAGGCGCGGTATCAGCCCTGCTATGAAATCGGCGGGGATTTGTATGATTTTCTGCAGCTGGATGACCACACGCTGATTGTCGGGATTGCCGACGTCATCGGCAAGGGGGTGCCCGCGGCGATTATGATGAGTATGTTCCGCGGGACGCTTCGGGCCTACGCGGACGGCGGATACGGCCGGCACAGCATGCAGGAGGTCATCGCCCGGCTGAATCGAACGGCCTGCCGGGAATGCCGGGATGGAGAGTTTATCACGCTTTTTATGGCCCGGATTGATACGAAAGAAAATACCCTGACCTATTGCAACTGCGGGCATGAGCCTGGGCTGCTTCGGCACGGCAAAGAGCTGCTCGAACTGGAGCAGGGAGGTCTGGTATTAGGGGTCTGGCCGGATGCAGAGTATTCGATACAAACGATCCCCTTTGTCCAGGATGACCTGCTGATTCTTTACACCGATGGATTGATTGATGCGATGAATTTTGAAGGGGAAAGTTGGGGCAAAGAGCGGTTTTTTGAGGCCATCGGCAAGACCTGCACGCACAGTTCCGAGGCCTTTATTCGCTCGCTGATGACCTGGCGGCGTCGTTTTGTCGGTCTGGCCAGCCAGACGGATGACACGAGCATTGTCGTCATTCGCCGGGATGATCAAGCCAATCCCCGCCCGGAAGATTGCCAGTGCGCAAGGGTTGACACAAAGTAAACCCCCAAACTGTACCGTATAAGGAATCTCTCAAGGGAAAAAGGAGAAGAGAAAAAGAGACATTTAGTAGACATACTCTGTCAGAATATATATACAATTTTTTTCTCTAAAATTCATAGAAAACAGGGAGAGTTGGAGCATTTAATAATAGAGCCGACCTGCGCAGTAGGACGGGCGAAAAGAAAAACCTTGACAAACTTTTTTGGCAGGGTAAAATCAAATTGAATTAGAAACCGGTTTCTAATTCATTTCAAAAGGATTCCGGCTTCCGGGAAAATTGTTGCAAAATCGATACAGCCGGCGGCTATTGCTCTGTAGGAAGTATAGTTGAAAAAAAAACAGCCCCAAAAGGAGATCAGTATGAGGCGGAAGACCGGTTTTACGCTCATTGAGCTTCTGGTTGTGATTGCCATTATTGGCCTTTTGCTGTCAATTCTGATTCCCGCACTCGGAAAGGTTAAGACCATTGCCTGGGAGGTCTTCTGCAAGAATAATCTCAAACAATATGCCGTCGTTGGAAAGATGTATCTGAATGATTATGACGACACGTTTCCGAATGCGTGGAATTCCATTTACCGCTCTGTGGATGAGACCAGTCATCCGAGAATGTGTCAGTGGCACGATGCCTCCCGCAATCCGGACCGCCGTCCAGACTTGGCCGGCAGGTTGTTTCCCTACTTCGGCACGTGGAGTGAAATTCATGTCTGCCCGACGTTTGAGCGGTTCGCTTCTTCGTATGGTCCGGAACACTACTCCGGCTGCAATCCGTCGGTGATTCCCATTCAGCCGCAGTTCGGCTACAGCATGAATGCCTTTTTGGGCGGTTTTGAGCCCTCTTTGACAGCGGAAAACCACCGGCTGGTGATTAAAATGGCCGAGGTTCGCTCCCCGACTTCGGTGTTCTTTTTTGCCGAAGAAAATTGCTGGTTTATCTATCGAAACAGCCAGATGGTCCGGTATGGGGCGGTCTTCAACGATAATGCCTTGTGCGGAGCCCCGCTTCATCCTCAGGACCCGGCGGCATGGACCTATACAACGATTCCGGACCCGGATGTAAATCGGTTTTACGATTGCTTTGCCAGTTTTCACAAGACCACGCTTCAAAAACGCAACGATGGGCTGGCCAATGCAATTTTCCTGGACGGCCACGTGGCTTTTGTCAGTTACAAAGATACCTACAAGTATGCACGGCCGATGAAGCCGCAGCCCAAACTCCGGTAAATTCACCCTGCTTTTTCAGCCTTCTCTCTCCTCTGGCGAAGGTTCTGCCGCTGCAGAATCCCTTTACCTTTTCAGGGCTTGATGGTATAGTACCGGCTCTGATTGTTCTATAGAGAGTTTGGGTGGAAAGACAAGGCCGTAAAGTGGAATCCTGGGTGATTACGATTGATGGACCGGCCGGTGCAGGCAAGAGTACGGTTGCCAGAATGCTTGCAGAGCGGCTGGGGGCGGTGTTTCTGGATACGGGTGCTATGTATCGAGCTCTGACGGCGGCGGCCATGGATAAAAGCGTTAATTTGGAGGATGCAGAGACCCTGCTGAAGATATTTGAGACGACTCGTTTTCAGTTTGAGCATGACGGGCAGGTTCTTCGAGTTCTGGTGGACGGCAAAGATTATACGCAGCGGATTCGTTTGCCGGAGGTGACGGAGAAGGTACGCTATGCGGCCTGCCAGCCGGCTGTCCGGAGCCGACTGGTTCAGATGCAGCAGGATTTTGCCCGGCAGTTTCCGAAGGTGGTGACGGAGGGCCGCGATCAGGGAACCGTTGTTTTTCCGAATGCCCGGTGGAAGTTTTTTCTTGAAGCCGATGTAATGGAGCGGGCCCGGCGGCGCCAGAAAGATTTGGCCCAAAGCGGAAGATACGTGAGTCTGGAAGAGCTGAAAGAGCAAATCGAGAATCGGGACGCTTCGGACCGAAACCGTTCCGTAGGCCCCTTGACGGCGGCGGCGGACGCCGTCGTCATTGATACCACCTCTCTGACGGCGCAGGAAGTTGTGGAAAAGATTCTTCAGATTGTAGGAACCGTCGATGGCGGAAGCTGATATTCTGGACAGCTGGGGCGGACGTTTGTGGCGCAGAATCGCTCAGTTTCTTACCGTGAGCGTTTTTTCTCTGCTGTACCGCGTTCGTGTGTTCGGGAAGGAAAATGTGCCCCAAGAAGGGCCGATTCTGGTTTTGTGCAATCATCAGAGTTTTCTTGACCCGATGTTCAGCCAATCCTGGGTTCGGCGTCCGTTTTTGTTTGTGGCTCGGGAAACGCTCTTTCGCGGGTTCTTCGGCCGTCTGATTTATTCGCTGGGCGCGATTCCCATTCGTCAGGGCCAGGCGGATATCCGCTCGATCCGCACCGTGATTGAGTCCTTAAAAAAGGGGCGGGCGGTTTGTCTGTATCCGGAGGGCAGCCGCACGTTTGACGGACGGATTGCGGTGATCAAGCCGGGTTTTGGGCTTATCAGCCGGCGGGCTCGGGCCCCGATTGTGCCGATGGTGATTGACGGGGCGTTTGAATGCTGGCCTCGAACCCGCAAACGGCCCCGACTGGCAGGTCGTGTCGGCGTGCTGTACGGTAAACCGATTTCCCCCGAGCACGTGGAACAGGCGGGTGATGAGACCTTTGCGGAGGAGCTGACCGCTCTGCTTCGTCAAATGCACAATGAGCTGCGGGCCAAAATGGGCCGGCCGCCTTTGGATTATTCCACGCCGGTGCCCACCGATTGGTAAGGAATCCAGATGAAGGTCCTCCTGGCTGAAAAATGCGGATTTTGCCCGGGTGTTCGAAATGCCATCAAGTTGGCCCAGAAGACCCTGGCGGAGGAAAAGGAGGTTTATTGTCTGGGGCCGATTATTCACAATGAAGATGTCGTGCGGCGGCTTTCCGAGGCGGGCCTCAAGACCGTTTCCTCCATCGATGAAGTCCATTCCGGGACGGTTTTAATCCGTTCCCACGGGGCGACGCTGGAAGAACTGGACAAAATCAAGCGAAAAGGTCTGAAAATTGTCGACGCAACCTGCGTGCTTGTCAAGCGAGTCCAGCAAATAGCCCGGACATTAAATGAGGAGGGGTATCGCGCAATTATTGTTGGAGACAAAAATCATCCGGAAGTAAAGGCCGTTGTGGGTTCTGCGCCGGATGTCCGGGTTGTCGCCGGACCGAATGATTTGGATAACTTAAGTACCAATGAGAGGTTAGGTGTGATTTGCCAAACCACTCAGAGCCCGGATTATTTTGCAGAGACGGTAGCGGCGATTCTCAAGAAGGGCTTTTTGGAACTAAAGATTATTAATACACTATGTCGGGAAACAATGGCCCGACAGGAGGCCGCCGTCAAATTGTGTCGGCAGGTGGATGTGATGTTTGTCCTGGGCGGGCTGCACAGTGCCAACACAAAAAAACTGGCGGAACTCTGCAAAAAGCATAATCCGCAAACGTTTCATTTGCAAAACTGGCAGGAACTTGATAAAAGGATACTTTCCGGGAAACGAACCGCAGGCGTTACCGCCGGAGCTTCGACTCCGGACTGGGTCATCGAAGACTTTGTCAGGCATCTGCAGGAATACTCTTCGGAAGAACCGGCTCTTTAAGAAAAGAGAAAAGGATAAGACCGTCGGCTGTGTGGGCCGGCGGCGAGGAATAAATTAACCCGGGATGCAGAAAGCCCGGCGGCGTACATGTGGGGCGCCGTCGGTGCGGATGAACAGACTCCACAAGAGACGGATTTTTTTATGGTGGACAGAAACATTATCAGCAAGCTCGGTCTGACAGCCGAGGAACTCGAAAAACAAGTCAGTGAAATCTTTACGGATGAGCATGACAAGCTGCTCGGCGAGGTCCTGGATAAGAATGTGGAAGCCCTCGTGCCGGGCACGATTGTCAAAGGACGGATTATTACCCAGCTGGGCAATGATGTGATTGTCGAACTGGGCTTAAAGAGCGAAGGCATTGTGGATGCTTCGGAATTTGATGACCCCTCGGAGATTCAGCCGGGCAGGGAAATCGAGGTGCTTCTGGAAGAAGTGGATGCCGAAGGGTCGATTCTGCTGTCCAAGCGCAAGGCCGATCGGATTCGCGGCTGGGAGCATGTGATTACGCACCACAAAGAGGGCGATATTGTCAAGGGAATCGTCAGCCGCCGCATCAAGGGCGGTCTGCTGGTGGATATCGGCGTGCCGGTCTTTCTGCCCGCCTCGCAGGTGGACATTCGCAAGCCCGGCGACATCAGCCGGTTTATCGGTCAGGAAATTGAGTGCAAGATTCTCAAGATTGATACGGAAAACCACAATATTGTTGTGTCCCGCCGCAAGATTATTGAAGAGAATCGGCAGGCCAACAAAGAAAAGCTGCTGGCGGAACTGGAAGTCGGCCAGCTCCGCAAGGGCGTGGTCAAGAACATCGCCGATTTCGGCGTCTTTATCGATTTGGGCGGTCTGGACGGCCTGCTGCATATCTCGGATATGAGCTGGGGACGCATCTCTCATCCGTCCGAAATGGTGCAGATGGATCAGGAAATCGAGTGCGTGGTTATCGGCATCGACCGTCAGGCCGAAAAGGTTTCGCTGGGACTGAAGCAGAAGACCCCCAGCCCGTGGGAAACGGTGGCTCAGCGGTATCCGGTCGGCAGCCGGGTAAAGGGCACGGTAGTCAATATTATGAATTACGGGGCCTTTGTGCGGCTGGAAGAAGGCGTGGAGGGTCTGATTCACATCAGCGAGATGAGCTGGACCAAGCGGATTGCCCATCCGGCGGATATCCTGCAGGTTGGTCAGGAAGTCGAAGTAGCCGTACTGGACATCAACAAGGACAAGCAGGAGATTTCTCTGGGCTTAAAGCAGCTGGAAACCAACCCGTGGTCGATTGCCGGCCAGAAGTATCCGGTCGGGACGATTGTCACGACGAAGGTGACCAGTTTGACCAACTACGGGGCCTTTGTGGAAATCGAGCCGGGCATTGACGGGCTGATTCATATTTCCGACCTGAGCTGGACGAAGAAATACAACCACCCCGGCGAGTGCCTTCAGAAGGGCCAGGAAGTCAAGTGTGTGGTGCTCGAAATGGATGAAGAAAAGCACCGCATTTCGCTGGGCGTCAAGCAGCTGACGGAAGACCCGTGGGTTCGGGCGATTCCGGAAAAGTATATTCCCGGACAGATTGTCCGCGGGGTGGTGACCAAGCTGACGAACTTCGGTGTGTTTGTCGAGCTGGAGCCGGATTTGGAGGGACTGCTTCATATTTCCGAGCTGTCCGATGAGAAGGTCGAGTCCCCGCAGGATGTCGTCAAGATCGGCGATGTGCTGGAGGTGAAGATTCTTCGGGTGGATACGGAAGCCCGCAAGATCGGTCTTTCGCTGCGTCGGGTTCGCTGGGCGGCGGAAGACCAGGCGGCCTCTGCCGGCGGTGAAGAGAAGAAGTCCGCGTCGGAAAGTAAGCCGGAAACCCCGACTCGCCGAGGCGGTCTGGACGGCACGCTGATGCCGGGACCGATGAAAATTTCACCGGAAAATAAACAGGAAAATGCCTGATTAAGCAGCCTATTTTTGCAGGACTTCAAACGCCGCGTTCACTATAAGGGCGCGGCGTTTTTTTGTTTTTTCGATTTCACAGGAGCTGAAAGAAGAGATTAAGGAGAGGGGGGTTTTCAGCCGATAACCCATCAGAATGTTGTGTCTGTCCTGACACAAACGTCCGAAAATAACAGGGTATTTGACTTGCTGCAAAACCGTCCGTTCCCGATGGGTCGGCTAAAACAGGAGAAAAACCGAAATGGCTTTTGATATTACCATTAAAGACTACCTGAAGGAAATCGATGAGGCCCCGCTGCTCAGCTGGGAGGAAGAAAAGACGCTGGCCAAGGCGATTATTGAAAACAATGACCCGGAGGCCCGCGACCGGCTGGTTCGTTCCAACCTTCGGCTGGTGGTCAATATTGCCAAGCGGTTTTCCGGACGCGGAATGACGCTGGGGGATCTGATTGAGGAGGGCAATCTGGGGCTGCTGCGGGCGGTGGATACCTTTGACCCGGAGCACAAGGTGCGGTTCAGCACCTATGCGGCCTGGTGGATTAAGCAGGCCATCAAACGGGCGATTCTGAACAACGCCCAGCCGATTCATATCCCTACCTATATGGTGGAATTGATTAATCAGTGGCGCCAGACCTATGCGGAGATGGAGCTGAAGCTTGGCCGCACCGTCAGCCTGGAAGAAATGGCCGGAGCGATGAAGGTGCCGATTCGCAAGGCCAAGGCCATTCAGGATATTGTCTCGGTGGTGGAGGCCGGTTTTCAGTATGACAGTCCGGAGGGCAATGCAGGGCTTGAAGAGGCCATCGAAGATGACAAGGTATCGCTGCCGGATGATGAAATCGGCGGCGAGGAAGAACTTTGTCAGGCCCTTGAGCTACTGGAAGAGATTGACCCGCGCGAGGCGGAGGTGCTTCGGCTGCGGTTCGGGTTGGACGGGCAGGAGCCTCTGACCCTCAAGCAAATCGGCGAAAAGCTCGGTCTGACGCGCGAGCGGGTTCGCCAGATTCAGCGAAGCGGCCTGGCCAAACTGAACGAACTGATGACCCGTTAAACAATCGGTGGGAAACGACAAAAGCGGACCATTCACAGGTCCGCTTTTTTTATGTACATATGCCGCCCAAAAAAGTATTTTTTTGGGGGAGTTTTTTGCTATAATCCCCGTTTCTGAGATGCGACGGCCTGCATGCAGGAAAGGGATGGAATTGGATTTGAAAGACTATATTCGCAGTATTCCTGATTTCCCGAAGCCGGGGATATTGTTTCGGGATATTACGCCGCTTCTGGCGAATGCGGAGGCGTTTGGGCGGGCAATAAAGGAAATGTCGAGTCCGTATATAGACAAAGCAGTTGACTGTGTGGCGGCTGTGGAGGCCAGGGGGTTTATTTTCGGTTCGGCTGTTGCGGCGGTTTTGAACGCGGGTTTTGTTCCGATGCGCAAAAAAGGCAAGCTGCCGTATCAGACGGCCTCGGTCAGTTATGGGCTGGAGTACGGTCAGGACTCGATCGAGGTTCATTGCGATGCCATTCGTCCGGGCCAGCGGGTCCTTCTGGTGGATGATGTGCTGGCGACGGGCGGAACAATGGCGGCGGCCTGCGAACTGGTGAAGAAACTGGGCGGCCAAATCTGCGGTTTTTCCTTTCTGATTGAACTGACCGGGTTAGAGGGACGCAAGAAACTCGGTTCCTATCCTATTCATCGGCTGATTGCCTATTAGTGAAAACCATGGACTGCCCTTTGAAAGACAATTTGAAGACGTTCACGGTGTCAACGCCTGCTCTGCCGGAAGGAGGGTATCCGGTTTTTATCGGTTCCGGTTTTTTGGGCAGGCTGCGGGCGGCTCTTAAGGAGCAGTTTACCGGTCGGATGGGGTTTGTGATTACGGACCGCTCTCTTGCGCGAGCCGGTCATCTGGACCGCTTTCTGGGCGGCAGCCAAATGGGGGTGTATGTGATTGACCCGCCGGGGGAAGTGTCCAAAACGATGGAGATGCTTACGTCCATTTTGGAGGCGATGGAAAGCTGCTTTTTGGGACGGGATACCCTGGTGATTGCGCTGGGGGGCGGAACGGTCGGGGATATTGCCGGTTTTGCGGCGGCTGTTTTCAAACGCGGCGTGCCCGTTGTGCACATCCCGACGACGACCATCAGCCAGGCTGATTCGAGCATCGGCGGCAAAACCGGCGTGGACAGCACCCGAAGCAAAAACGCCTTTGGAGTGTTCTGGCATCCGGCAGCCGTGTATATGGATACAGAGACGCTTCGGACCCTCGATGAGGTGCAGTATCGGGCCGGACTGGCCGAGTCGGTCAAGCATGCCGCCATCGCCGATGCTGCCTTTTTTGCGTGGCTGGAAAAGAATACCGACCTGCTGCTCAAACGAGACCCTGCGGTGCTGGAGTATCTGGCCTGTCAGAACTGCCGAATCAAGGCCTCGGTGGTGATGGAGGACCCGCTGGAGAAAAACCGACGGCGTGTGCTTAATTACGGCCATACTATCGGACATGCGCTCGAGGCCCTCAGCGGTTATTCGCTCCTGCATGGACATGCGGTTGCGATGGGAATGATTGCCGCCGGCCGGATTGAAAAAGAGATGGGGCTGGTTGGCGATGACCGGCTGGAGCGGATCGAGGCCCTGCTGGTCAAACTGGGGCTTCCGACCCGCGCAGCAGGGTCGTATCCGCCCCAGAAAATTCTGGAGCTGCTGAAACTGGATAAAAAATCCGTCGGTCGGCGGCCGCGATTTGTGCTGCTGGAAAAACTGGGTTCGGTGCTGTGCCGAGACGGACAATGGGCATTGGAAGTGCCCGAGGAAATCGTCGAGAAGGTTTTGGTCCGCCTGGCGGACACGATGTAAAGATTTCAGGAGATTTTCATGCGCTACAGTCAGACGTTCATCCCTACGGTCAAGGAAGTACCCGCGGAAGCGGAGATTATTTCGCATCAGCTGATGATTCGCGCCGGTCTGATGCGCAAACTGGCCAGCGGCACCTATATTTATCTGCCCGCCGGCCAGCGGATTCTGCTGAAGGTGATGAATATTGTCCGGGAGGAGATGAACCGCGCCGGCGCGCAGGAGTGCACGGTGCCGGTTGTGCAGCCGATGGAGCTGTGGCAGAAAACCGGCCGGGATATGGATTACGGCGAGACGCTGGGCAAGTTCCGCGACCGGCACGGGCGAATGAATGTCCTTTCGCCGACGGCGGAGGAAGGATTTACATATCTGGCCTCACAGGAGATTCAGTCGTACAAGCAGCTGCCGCTGAATCTGTATCAAATCAATACAAAATATCGGGATGAGTTTCGGCCCCGCTTCGGGGTGCTTCGTTCGCGTGAATTTCTGATGAAGGATGCCTACAGTTTTCACGCTACAGAGGAATGCCTGCACAAAACCTATATGGATATGTACAATGCCTACAGACGGGTGTTTGCCCGCTGCGGGCTGGAGTTTGTGATTGTCGAAGCCGAGACGGGCGAGATGGGCGGCACCGGTTCGCATCAGTTTACGGTTCCCTGTGAAAACGGCGAGGATGTGATTGTCTATACGGAGGACGGGCAGCGTGCGTGGAATATCGAAAAGGCGCCGGTGGACCCGCTGCCCAAACAGCCGCCGGTTCGGGCGGATGCGCCGGCCGAAGTGTATACGCCGAATGTCGGCAGCATCGAAGCGGTTTGTGCGTTTCTGAAGGCCCGGCCGCAGGATTTGATCAAAACGCTGATTTACAAGACGGACGAGGAGGTTTTTGCGGTTCTGGTTCGCGGCGACCACGAAGTCAATCCGGAGAAGGTCAATCAGTTCTTTGTCGGGCATCATATTGAGCTGGCGGATGAGGAGACGATTCGCAAGGTGACCGGGGCGGCTGTCGGCTTTGCCGGGCCGGTCGGGCTGGCTGAACGCGTCGGCAAAATCCTGATTGACCACGCCGTGGCGGCGATGGCCGTCGGCATCACCGGTGCCAACAAGACGGATTCCCATCTGAAAAATGTTGTGCCGGGCCGGGATTTTCCGCTCGAAGGCGCCGGGATTCAGGTTTGTGATGTCCGCAACGCCGTTGCAGGCGACACCTGGGGCGGGAAAAAACTGCTGTTTAAGCGGGGGATTGAAGTCGGACAGGTTTTCAAGCTCGGCACCAAATACAGCGTCAAACTGGAGGCATTCTTCTTGGATGAAGAGGGCCGCCGCAAGCCGTGCCTGATGGGCTGCTACGGCATCGGCATCAACCGGATTGTTGCCTCTGCGATAGAGCAGTCGCACGATGAGTGGGGGATTATCTGGCCGATGACGATTGCTCCCTGGCAGGTAATTGTGACGCCCGCGGCACCGGACGCGGATGTGATGGAGGCGGCGGAGCGGATTTACCGCGAGCTTCTGGACAAAGGCATAGAGGTCCTGCTGGATGACCGGGACCTGCGGGCGGGCGTGAAGTTCAAGGATGCCGACCTGCTGGGCATTCCGATTCGCATTATGCTGGGCAAGAATTCGCTGGCCGAGGGCAAGGCCGAGGTGAAACTGCGAAGCGAAAAGGACAAGCGGATGGTGGAGATTTCCCGGGCCGCCGACTTCGCCGCCGAACTGGTTCAGCAGATGCTGAACAGATTGAATGCGGTTTCGGTATAAAAGTGTGTGGACAGGATTCGCTTTTCCCAAATGGCGGGTCTGCTTGACCCTCTTTTGATGAATCGGTATAATCAGAAAAGAAACGAGAGGGTATTCAGGTTGTGATTGAACAGATCAAACAGCATCGCGGGGCACTGGAGGCACTTTGCAAGAAATATCGAGTAGCCCGACTGGAACTGTTCGGCTCGGCCGCTTCAGGCCGGTTTAATCCTCAAACAAGCGATTTGGATTTTTTGGTTGAGTTTTTGCCGCTCCGGGATGGAGAGTATGCCGAGTTTTATTTCGGTCTTCTGTTCGATTTGGAGCAGTTGTTCGGAAGGCCGGTGGACCTGCTTATGCCCACAGCCGTAAAGAACAGATATTTTCTGGATATGGTGAATCGACAGCGAGAGCCGCTCTATGCAGATTGAAAAACGGTCTTTATTGGAGGATATTCTCCGGGCGGCGGAGTCCATTGAGCCGTACACGCGCGGCAAAATACTTGAACATTATCTTGAAGATGATCAGCTTCAGGCCTCCGTGGAGCGAAAGTTCGAGATTATCGGGGAGGCGATGAGTCGGCTGCATAAACTCGATGCACAAATCACAGAGCAAATAGAAGATTCCCGAAAAATCATCGCCTTTCGCAATATTCTGATTCACGGCTACAGTGCGGTTGACAATCGAGTTGTCTGGGATATTGTCAAATACCATATTCCTCGGCTTTTAAAACAAGTCCGGAGTCTGCTCGATTAAGGCGGATATCTTGCTTATGGGAGAGGTTGTATCACCCCAGCCGGTCAAACTGATTTGCGGGATTCTTGCGTCGGATTTGCGCTGTCTTCAGGCGGCTCAGGAAGCCCTGCAGCGGCAGTACGGGCGGGCGGATATTGTCAGCGAGGTCTGGCCCTTTACCCAGACGGACTACTACCGGGAGCAGACCGGACCGTCGATTCTCCGCAATTTTCTGGCCTTTGAGCAATTGATCGAGCCGGGTCGGCTGGCGGAAATCAAACACCAGACCAATGAGCTGGAAAAAAAACTGGCGGAGGAGTTAAAAACCCCCTGGCCGCGTCCGGTGAACCTGGACCCGGGGTATCTGGAGCCGGCCAAACTGGTTCTGGCTTCGACCAAGAATTTTTCCCATCGGATTTACATCGGGCAGAATATGTATGCCGAGGTGACCCTGATGTTTCACAAGGGCGCCTGGCGGAGTTTTGAGTTCACCTTTCCGGATTTCCGCGGGCCGCAGTATCACGGTTTTTTAAGCGAAGTCCGCGGGCGGCTCATCCGCCAGAGGAGAGAATTGCACGAGATGAAGCAATAGAAGGCCGCGACAGCTGCCGGCAGCTATTCTATTTCTTTTTTGATTTCTTTGAGCAGATTGACGGCTTCGATAGGCGCCAGGTCGTTGACATCCAGCATCCGGAGTTTCTCGAGGGCCGGGCTGTCTTTTCCGAGAGACTGCAGGGGCTGGTTTTTTGTTTTTTTGCTGCGGGCCTGTGCCGCAGGTTTTTGGGCCGGAGCGATTTTCCGCGGAGCCGGTTCGTCCAGCGGAACTCCCGTCAGCGGCGGAGAGATTTTCGACAGGTCCACACCGAAGCGTTTCAGAATTGTAGGCGCAATGTCTGCTCGGTCTCCGTCTCGATTGACAGACGAGTCATTGGTGCCGAGAAAGACATAGGGAGCATAGCCGTGGCTTTTTTGGCCTTCATCAAAGCCGTGGTCGACAACAACGTAAACAAGGGTCTTGTCATACAAACCCAGTTCCTTCAGTTTGGCGACAATCCTGCCGGTCCAGAGGTCATCGTCCCGGAGTGCCTTTGTATATTCCTGTGAGTTTTCCCCGTATTGATGTCCGGCGTGATCCGGCTGAGCAAAATGAATGAACAGGAAGAAACGGCGGTCTTTTCGCTTTTCGATTTCTTCCAAAGCCCGCTCGGCCACTTTTTCGTTTTCAGAAAGACCGTTCACAAACAGGTCCATTTTCCGGCTGGCCGAATACCAGGGCTCTCCCGGAATAAAAGCGAATTTATGCCCATTTTCTTCGAGAATCCGGGCGGTTCGAGCCAGGGCCGCAGCGGCCGCCGGGTTTCCTTTTTTCTTTTGCTCAAGCTGTTTTTCGAAGCGGGTGTATGGAATTTTTTTTGGAGCAGCATTTCCGACATGGTTTTTCTTGCCGATCACGGCGACCGTATCAATTTTTTCTGTACTGAAATGATTTTCGAGACGTTCAAAAACGGAATATCCTTCCGGAATCGGCTGATAACGGATGTTGTTGTAAACTCCAGTGATGCTGCAGCTGTAGCCGGTCAGAATCTGGGTCCAGCCGGCTTTGGTATCTGTTGCTCCGTCCGTGACATCGATGTCGATGAGTCTGCCTTCTTTGCACAGAGCGACGAGGTTGGGCAGCTCGTTGCGTTCAATCATTTCTTTGACATGATTCCGCTGGGCACCATCCCAGCCGATGACGATGATATTCCGGACGTCTGCGGAAAGAGAGGTACCCAACAGAGCGGCGGCAAGGATGTTCAGCAGAAGGGTTCGAAGCATAACGAGTTCTCCTGAAAAGAGGTTCACTGCATCTCCTTTTTGATTTCATTGAGCAGATTGATGGCTTCGATGGGGGTCAGGTTGTTGACATCCAGTTCCCGGAGTTTCTCGAGGACGGATTTGTGTTTTTCGACAAACAGGATATCCTCGTCTTGTGCGGTTTTATGACGGGCGAGTTTTTCGCCGCAGGCTTCTTTGGCGAAGGTGTTTTCGAGGTCCTTGAGGATTTCATCGGCGCGGCGGAGGATTGTTTTGGGGATGCCGGCCAGTTTGGCTACGTGAATGCCGTAGCTTTTGTCGGTGCCGCCGGGCACGATTTTGTGCAGGAAGATGACCTGTCCTTCCCATTCCCGCACGGCTACGTTGAGATTTTTTACATTGACCAGCAGCCGCCCCAGTTCCGTCAGCTCGTGATAATGCGTGGCAAACAGGGTGCGGCATTTGATGTGGTTGGCCAAATGTTCGGTAATGGCCCAGGCCAGCGACAGCCCGTCGTAGGTGCTCGTGCCGCGTCCGACCTCATCGAGAATGACCAGCGACCGCTCCGTGGCATTGTTCAGGATATTGGCGGTTTCGGTCATCTCTACCATGAAGGTACTCTGGCCGCGGGCCAGTTCATCCGAAGCCCCGACTCGCGTGAAGATTCGGTCCACCAGTCCGATGCGGGCCTCTTTGGCCGGAATAAAGGAGCCCGTCTAAGCCAGCAGCACCAGCAGGGCCGTCTGGCGGATGTAGGTGCTTTTGCCCGCCATATTCGGACCAGTGATAATCGCCAAATCGCCGCGTTCGGTTCCTAATTCCACGTCATTGGGAACAAACTCCGAGCCCATCAGGTCGGCCAAAACCGGGTGTTTTCCCTCGATGATGACCAGTTCTTTCGTATCGGTTATCTGCGGGCGGATGTAGTGATTCTGGCGGGCCAGATGGGCAAACGAGGCCAGACAGTCAATCTGCGCAACCGCGTCGGCCAGTTTCTGCAGACGCGGGATATACTGTGCCGTGTGCAGGCGGATTTGGTCGAAGAGCTCCTGCTCTCGTTCGAGGGCCTTCTCAGAGGCGGTCAGCACCTGCTCTTCATATTCCTTCAGCGGTTCGGTGATGTAGCGTTCCGCATTTTTGACGGTCTGCTTGCGGATGTAGTCGGGCGGCACCTTGTCTGCCATCGAGTGGGTCACTTCGATATAGTAGCCGAAGACTTTGTTAAAGCCGATTTTCAGGTTGGGGATGCCGGTTCGCTGGATTTCCTTCTGCTGATAGTCCGCCAGAAAACTGCGTCCGTCTTTGGACAGGCAGCGGAGCCGGTCGAGCTGTTCGTCAAAGCCCGTGCGAATGACGCCGCCGTCGCGCAGGTGCATCGGCGGGTCCGGTTCGACGGCCTTCTCCAGCAGGTCGGCCAGTTCGTCCATGCTGTCGCATTGGCCGGCCAGCTGATTGAGCAGGGCGGCGGAGCATCCGGCCAAAAGCTCCCGCAGCGGCGGGATTTTCCGCAGGGTTCGTCCGGCGGCAACCAAGTCCCGCGGGGTCGCCCGGCCTGTGCTGATGCGGGCGGCGATCCGCTCCACATCGGCGATTTCTTTTAAGAGGTCTCGGATGCGGCTGCAGACGGCCTCCTGTTCGACGAATTCTTCAATGGCATCCTGCCTTCGCCGGATTTCTTCGAGGTCGTACAGCGGCATGCACAGCATCGAACGGAGCCGCCGGCTGCCCATGCCCGTTAAGGTCCTGTCCACCGTCTGCAGAAGGGTGCCCCGTGTGCTTTCGCCGCGAATCGTCTGGACGATTTCCAGAGAACGAAGCGAAATCGGATCAATTCTCAGGAATCGGCTGGGCTCGACCTTCTGGAGTTTGGTGATGTGGGTCAGGGCGGTCTTCTGGGTTTCTTCCAGGTATTCCAAAATTGCGCCGGCCGCACAGAGCGTATCATCGCCGTCCTGAATGCCGAACCCTTCGAGTGTCGAGACGCTGAAGTGTTTCAGGAGCTTCTGCCGGGCCGTGTACGGGTCGAAATACCAGCCCGGCCGCTCCGTTACGACGGCGTTTGTCATCTGGCGGATTCGGGCCGCCAGGGTCTGGGTTTCCGCACCGAACAGGTCGCCTTTGCGTTCGGCCAGCAGGACTTCCTTCGGGTTGAGGCGGAGGATTTCATCGAGGGCCTTCTCATTCGGCACCGACTGAATGAAGAAATGCCCCGTGGACAAATCCACCCAGGACAGGGCATCGGCGGTTCGTCCGAGGTGAATGGCGCACAAAAAATTGTCTTCGCGTTCATTCAGAAGAATCTCATCCGTCAGGGTGCCGGGTGTTACAATCCGAACGACATCGCGCTTGACCAGGCCTTTGGCTTTTTTGGGGTTCTCGACCTGTTCGCAGACGGCCACTTTATAGCCGGCCTGCAGCATTTTTTTCAGATAGCCGTCCACGGCGTGATAGGGAATGCCCGCCAGCGGAATCGGCTGGTCTCCGGCCTTGCCCCGGCTGGTGAGCACCAGCCCGAGCACGCGGGAGCAGACGGCGGCGTCTTCAAAAAACGTTTCATAAAAATCCCCCATCCGGAAAAAGAGGACGGCATCCGGATATTTTTGCTTAAAATAGCGAAACTGCCGCATCGCCGGCGTCAGATTGTCCTGGTTGACCGATGGCTTCATAGTCCTGATTATACAGTCTGAGGGGCCTTGAACAACTGTTGAATGAGGGTTTTTATGCCGTCCGGGTCATTGGCGGACACAATCTTTTGCAGGAGCTGAATCTGCCGGTCTGTAAAGGCCGCCGGCCGGGCCGGGTCAAAGGAGTCAATCTGGAGAATCTGAAGAATTCGCTCGTAGAGTTGTTCGATATTTGTCCCGTGCAGGGCACTGACGGCAACTGCGTTCTGTTCATTGGAAGGAAAGACTTTAGAAAGATCATATTTGTTTAGGACCGTCAGAGTCGGGACGAGGCCGGATGTCGGCAGCTGCCGGGTCCATAGAGGCACTGACGTATCCAGAACGTACAAAATCAAGTCGCAGCCCGTCAGCCGTTCTCTTGTCCTCTGCTGGGCGATTTGTTCGAGCGTATCCGCCCGGGCCAGCTCTTCATCCAGACCGGCGGTGTCCACCCATTCCACCCAGAGCGGACCGAGGCGTCCGAAGGCGGTTACCCAGTCGCGGGTGGTGCCCGGAATATCGGAAACAATCGCCCGCTCCTGTCCGGCCAGTCGGTTCAGAAGGGTGCTTTTGCCGCTGTTGGGCGGGCCGGCAATCACGATGCGGACGCCCTGCAGGATTCGCCGGGCGATTCGGCTGTGCTGCAGGATGGCCTCGGCTTCGGAGGGAATCGATTGGATCTCCGGCCGGTTTATCCATCGCCGGAGTACTTCCGTCAGACCGCCTGTGATTTGATGGTGAAGACACTGAACCCCCAAAAAAGAGGCCGCCCGCAGCATTTCGAGTCGTGCTTCTGCTTCGATGAAACTGCAGCAGGCGGATTGGAACCGCCGCCGGAGCATCTGTTCAAAACGGACAATCGGCACACCGGTGTTTTGAAGGGTTTTTACGATTTGCCGGAGAATCAGCGGATTGCCGTGGGCGTGCAGGGCGAGGCGGTTTTCCGCCTCCATCGCTGCCAGTCCCTCATCGAGCACGCGGGAATCGGCAAGAAAGCGACCGTGGAGAATCCGCCCGACTTTCCATTCGACATCCGGACGGAAGGGAAGGAAAATCCGCCGCACGGCATTCAGAGCCTCCGGCCCTTCGATTTCGACGGTTCCAATGGCGGCTGTCCCCGCCCCGGTTCGAATGCAGGCCCAGGTTTGTTCCCGTTCGAATCCGGAGGGCGGACTTATTCTTTTTTCGGCGGCTTGGACGTCCATTTGGGGTTGTCTTCGCGGTCGAGCTGTTCGATTTCCGCCTTTTCGTACAGGTATTTTTTGTAGGCGATGATGAGGCCCCGCACGGTCAGGTCGGGCACATAGGAATCGACGAATTCACAGTCGTCCCGAATCAGGGCGGCCCCGCCGCCGGTCAGAATGACCTGCGGCCAGCGTCCCAGCTGCTCGGCGAATTTGCGGCAGACGGTCTCCAGCAGTCCCAGTGCCGAATAATAAAGGCCGGAGCGAATGGCCTCGACGGTGTTGGCTCCGTTGGGACTGACGGGTTTGGCCATCGTGATGCGGGGCAGCTTGGCGGTGTTTTCCTGCAGGGCCTTGGCGGCTATCTCAAAGCCCGGGCTGATGGTGCCGCCGACAAAAACGCCGCTTTCATCCACCAAATCAATCGTTACGGCCGTTCCGAAATCCGCCACCACGACCGCGTCTTCCACCACGGCAAAGGCGGCTGCGGCGGCAATCAGCCGGTCGGTCCCGACTTCCAGCGGGTTGTCCACACTGGTTTCAATGGGCAAAGGAATATCCCGGCCGACCAGCAGCACTTTTTCGTTTAACTCTTCCCGAACCAGTTTCTCCAGCAAATCGGTCCAGACCGGCTTGACCGAACTGGCCACCAGGACTCCGTCGCGAATCGGTTCGGCGGCGGATTTCGAAAGCGGAATGCGCTCCCAGGCCTCCCGGAGCGTCTGCCGGAGGGTGTTCTCGAGGGCCGGATCGCCGGGGATGGACCGCAGCCATTTTTCTTCATCATCACAGTAGAGAGCCACTTTGACTCGGCTGTTGCCGATGTCAATCGCGATCAGATTCATAAGGTTTTCCTTTTCCCAGACTCCAGAGTGTTTCTTTCAGTTCGGCAATTCCCTGTCCGGTGGCGGCGGAAATCGCCAGAATCGGTTTTCCGTTCGGCAGACGCTCTTTGTATTGTCGCACGAGCGTGCCGTCGGGGTCCAAATCGATTTTGTTCAGGACGATCACTTCTGGCTTTTCGAGCAGCTGCCGGCTGTACAATTCCAGTTCATTGCGAATGGTGTGGTAATTAACGACCGGGTCGGAGCGGTCCGCCGGCAGAATGTCCAGCAGGTGAACGAGAATCCGCGTGCGTTCAATATGCCGCAGAAAATCGTGCCCCAGCCCGGCTCCCTTATGAGCCCCTTCAATCAGCCCGGGGATATCGGCCATCACAAACCGGCGAAAATCCGACAGCTCGACAATCCCTAATACAGGCGACAGAGTTGTGAACGGATAATCCGCGATTTTGGGTCGGGCCTTCGAGCAGCGGGAGATGAGGGTGCTCTTGCCGGCATTGGGCATTCCGACCAGTCCCACATCGGCAATCAGTTTCAGCTCCAGCCGGAGTTTGCGCATCTGGCCGGGTTTGCCTTTTTGGGCGAAGCGCGGCACCTGGCGAACCGGCGTGGCGAAGGCCTTGTTGCCTTTGCCGCCGCGCCCGCCGCGGGCGATACAGACCTGCATCCCCTCGCGGTCCAAATCGGCCAGCAGGATGTTCAGGTCTTCATCATAAACCAGCGTTCCCGGCGGCACGGGGATAATCAGGTCTTCGCCGTCGGCCCCGTGCTTATTTTTTCCCTCGCCGGGCTTGCCGTTCTGGGCTTCCCAAGTATGGCGTCCGGAAAAATCCAGCAGGGTGTCAATCGAGGGGTCCACGCGGAAGTACACATTGCCTCCGCGTCCCCCGTCGCCGCCGTCCGGGCCGCCCTTGGGGATAAATTTTTCCCGCCGAAAACTGACGCATCCGTGCCCGCCGTCTCCGGCTTTGACAATAATTTTTGCCTGATCAATAAACATAAGTGTTTTATCCGGATTTTCCCAAAAAGCTGATTATACCATCTTTTTCTAATTTCACAATCTCTGTTGCTTGCGGCGGCTTCAGGAAGCCCACGGCGTTGAAAATGCCGTTGAAAAGATTTTTTGATGGGGTAAGATACTCAAAAATCGTAATTTAAGGTCGTTTTAAGGGATATTAGCTATGAATCAGAACAGCCGTTGTTGTTATAAATCGACTCCTGCGGTCTTCTTCTTTTTGGTTTGGGTCTCCTGCAGTTTTGGCCAGGTTTTATCGGCTTCGACCGCCGGAGTGGAGATTTCCGAAGAAAAAGTTTTGCAGTATCGGAAAGCTGTCGAGCAGGATTCGTCTGTTCAGGGGCAGACCCGTCAAAAACTTTTCGAACTGTATGACAAGGCGCTGGCCCTTCTGACCCAAAATAAGGAGCTCCAAAGTCGAGTTGAGTCTTTCCGACAGATGCAGGCGTCGCTGCCGGAGAAGATGGAAAAGGCCCGTCAGACGCTGGCGGCGCTCAATCAGTCGTCCGGGCTGCCTTCGGCGGAGGGACTTTCGATTGCAGAACTGGAGGAGAAACTTGCGGCGGCCCGTACGGATTGGGATGAGGCCCGCAAGAATGCCGAACAGGTTCAGCAGGAAATGCTCCGCCGCACCCAGCGCAGGGCGCAGATTCCGCAGGAACTCCTGACCGCCCGCGGTCAGATGGACCAAATCAAGCAGCAGATGCCGCCGCTTGTTGTACCGTTTCGTGCGGCCGAGCCGGCCCAGGCGACTGCTTTGGTCAGTCAGATTCAGATTGAAACATTTCGTCTTCAGATGGAGCTTTTGGAGGAGGAGGAAAAGGCGTATGCCGCCGCCGAAGCCCTGATGATGCTGGAGCGGGATGTCTCGTCTCGGCGCCTGGCGGAGGCCGAACGTCGGGTTCGGTGTTGGGAGCAGGCGCTTCAGCAGGCCCGTCTTCGTGAGGTTCAGCAGATTCAGGCCCAGGCCGAGCAGGCCGCGCATCAATCACAGGGAACGCATCCGGTGCTTCAGCAGCTGCTTCTGGAAAACGCCGAACTGGCTTCTCTTCAGACAGAGCGAATTCGCCAGCTGGAAGAAAACGCCCGTTATGCGATGATGGTTGAAACTCAGTTGAGGAATGTCAGCAAAGATTATGAGGGCATTCAGACCCAGATTGCCCGAGCCGGGCAGGTGACCAGTGCCCTGGGGGTGCTGCTGGTGACCAAGAAAAACGACCTGCCTGATCTGCGTGAGCATCGAAAACAGATTCGCCGCCGGATGATGGAAAGCTCTGCAGTTCAGCTCGAATGGGGCAAATACGACCGCCAGTGGTCGGATTTAGCCGATGTGTCGGGCCAGGCCGCCTTTCGGCTTGCATCGGCGGGGCTGTCGGAACGCGACGAAGACTATTCCGCTTTGCTTCCAAAGGTCATCGAACTGCTCAGCCGGCAGCGGGAGCTTCTCCAGAATCTGACGGCTTCCACGATGCAGTATCTGACGGCGTTGGCCCAGCTGGATATTCAGGAGCGAGCCCTGGTCAGCACTGTTCAGACATATCAACGGTTTATCGAGGAGAACAGTTTTTGGGTCAAGAACACCTCTTTGTTCAGTCTTCGGGATTTCTGGTCTGTTCTTCGGGTCGGCCGGGAATGGATATCCGGTAGCCGATGGCGTCAGATTTTTTCGGCCTGGCGTCAGGATGTCGTAGAAGAATGGGGGCTGCATATCCTTTGTGCGGCCGGCTGGATTGGGCTTTTCCGCTGCCGAAATTGGTTCAAAAAGAGGCTCCGGGAACTGGCCCAGAAAGTTTCCAAAGTCAATTCCGATCGATACCTTTACACGGTGTATGCTTTGCTGCTGTCTATTCTGTCGGCTTCTATTGGACCGTTGGTTCCGTTCTATCTGGGCTGGCGTCTGAAAGTAAACTCGGCTCTTTTCCCGGAAACTGCGTCTCTCGCGGCGGGCTTGCTGGCATCTTCGGTCTGTCTTTTTGTCTATCGGTTTCTTCAGATTTTCTGTGCTCCTGCCGGGTTGGGGGAGCATTTCCGCCTGCCCGCGGATTTCCTGAGCGCGTTTCGCAGACATATCGGCTGGTATTTTCAGATTCTGATTCCGCTTGTTTTTGTGTGGTATCTGACGGAGGATGCCGCGATTGAAGAAGCGGCCCGAAACGGCGTCCTGCGGCTGCTGTTTTTGGCCCGGCAGATTCTTCTGATGATGTTTCTGCTGATTGTGCTGCGGCCTTCAGGTTTTCTGTCTTCTTATCTGCATCGTGTTCAGTGGCTCTATACGTTTCGATATGCCTGGTACGGACTCTGTTGGCTGGTTCCGCTGTTTTTCTGCTATTTGTCCGTTCTCGGATACGGGTTCACCGCCCGGCAGCTCGAACAGCGTCTGCAGGAGACGATTTTGTTTTTGCTGGCTGTTCTGTTTGTCTATGGGATGCTGATTCGCTGGCTTTCTGTGCTTCAGCAGTCCCTGCATCTCCAATCGATTGGCCCCCTCGAACCTGCTGCGTCTGCGGAGCAGGCTGCTCCGTCGAAAGAAAGCCGGATGGAACATTCTCCGGAATGGTTCGCTCATCTGTTCGGGCAGACCCGAAAGCTGATTAATGCCCTGGTGATTGTGCTGATGGCGGCGGGGGTCTTCTGGATTTGGAGGTCTGTGCTGCCCGCATTCGGTGTGCTGGAAAAGGTTCATTTGTGGAGCTCATCGGATGCTCAGGGGCAGGTGAAAGACATTACAATGGCCGGGCTGTTCCGGGCGTTGATTATCACCATTCTGACGGTGATTCTGACCCGAAACATTCCGGGCTTTCTGGAAGTGAGTCTTCTGCGGCGGTTCCCGCTGGATGCCGGGGTGCGGTTTGCCATCACCTCCGTCAGCCGCTATGTACTGGTGATTGTCGGCATTCTGCTGGTTTCTTCAGAGCTGGGCATTCGCTGGTCGTCCATTCAGTGGCTGATTGCCGCCCTCGGTGTCGGGTTGGGCTTCGGCCTGCAGGAGGTTTTTGCCAACTTTATCTGCGGTCTGCTGCTTCTGCTGGAGCGTCCGCTGCGGGTGGGGGATGTCGTGACCATCGGAGAGGTGACCGGACGTGTGACCCGCATTCAGACCCGGGCGACGACGATTCAGCTGTGGGACCGCAAGGAGCTGGTGGTGCCCAATCGGGAATTTATTACCGGCCGGCTGATTAACTGGACTCTCTCGGATACCGTTTTGCGTCTGGCGTTCCCCGTCGGTGTGGCCTATGGTTCGGACATCAAAAAGGTTGAACAGGTTTTATATCGAATCGCCCGTTCTCATCCGAATGTGATTCAGGATGATCCGGCGCCTCGCGTAGTATTTGACAGTTTCGGGGACAGCGCTTTGCAGTTTGAGCTTCGGGTTTATATTCCTTCGATGGATTGTCTGGTCGATGTCAAACACCAGATCAATTGTGCAATCGATGAGGAATTTCGCAAGGAAGGGATTAAAATCGCCTTCCCGCAGCGCGATTTGCATATCCGCTCTATTCAGGCACCGCTGCCGATTCAGCCGTCGGAGCCGCCCATGCGTTCCTGAGGTTCAGAGAAAATCTTCGACCTGCTTATTCTTCCCAGGTCCCCAGCGCAACGGGGCTGCAGAGAGAGTCTTTTTTGGCGGCAACGCGTCCGCAGCTTTTGCAGACGTATTGAGGGTCTTTGACAAGCCCTTTGTATTCCTCAGGCCGGCTGCGGTGAAGACCATCGGCAGTCAATTTGCACAAATGCTCTGCGTGTTTTTTGCTGTCTGAACAGGGATGCATAGAAACACTCCTGCTGAAAAGGGTTTTATTGGGAAACGGATGCGGAAGATTCCTGCGTTTTTGGCGTTTGGGCCGGCAGGGTTGGAAGCACGGTTACTTTGTCGATTTTAAAGCTTCCAAAGACGGTCGTCAGATTCAGAAAATCGGTCGGGTTGCCGTTGCCTTTTGCCAGCACAATATGACCGGGACCATACCCTTGCGGGGCGCGGGTCGCATCCAGCCCCACCCATACTCCCCCGATATAGGCCTCTACCCATGCGTGTCCCCCGAAGACGTTCTTCTGACCGGCCAGATTTTCTGTATAGACCAGTCCGCTGACGACTCGGGCGGGAATCCCCACGGCCCGGCAGAGGGCGGCGGTCAGAACGGCGTGTTCGCTGCAGTCTCCCTGACGGCTTTCGGCGACTTCGCGAGCGGTGGCGTATCCGACGGAATAATCCTGCTTTTTAATGTATCCGCTGACAAAGGACTCGATTTGCCGCGCGGCTTTGGCGGCATCTGTCGTGTTGCCTACAGCGGTCCGGGCCATTTCAACGATTTTCGGATCTTTGCTTTGAAGATACTCTGTGGTTTTGAGGGCGTCCAGAATCTCCGGGTCGCTGCCCGTATAAGGGAAGGGTATGTCGGAAGGCGGAACGGCCGGGCGAACCGTTAATAAAAGACGTTTCTCTCCAAGGGATTCAACAACCTGATTGTTGTCAGAAGGAATCTTAATTCCCTCCGGCGACAGAACGGTGATTTCGTATGCAATCGCTGATGCGGTCCCTGCCGGCGGCAAAGGAACCGGACTGGACACGGTTATTAGAGAAAGGAAATCAAAGATATCCTCCGGCCTTAAAGCCAGTTCTTTCTCGCAGGAGACCAGTTCGAGAGTTTTGTCACCGAAAGGAACCAGAATCTTCAGCGATTCCAGCTCATCATCGCAGTAATTGACCGTTCGAATGGTCTGAACCTGGTTCCCAAAGGGGAGGGGGACGCGCAGAAGAGTTTCGGTTTCGTAGGCCTGGATTTTTTTGCCGAGCAAATCAATTTCTTTTTTGGGGCCGCTTTTGACGGTCATTGACAGCACGCCGCCGGTGGTCTCGAGCATGTCAGGGCGAAAGATAACGGCTTCAAATTCTGTTCCCTCCGCCAGTCCTTTTTGTTTCTGGAGACGCCGCATCCCTTCGGTCATCAAAGCACCCTGCGGATAGGCCAGTACAAGGGTTTGTTGGGTCCCGGCGATTTCGAGGGTTACATCCATTTGTCCGTCGGGACGGATGACCCCGCTTCGCTTCTGCATGCCTCCGCCGATATCCTGAATCATTTCAAACCCGAGGGGGTTTCCGTCGGCGGTTTCGATATGGGTTTCCTTGGTGTACAGACGGGTCATTTGGGCGCCGCGATAGACAATAAAGGTCATCTCCTCAGTTGAAATGACTCGACCGTTTTCTGTCTGACGGGTGCGAATGGAATGCCCGACTTTTTTGCCCTCCAAAAAAATGGCCATATAAGAAGGTTTTTCCTCTGCCCCGAACAGCAGCGGTGGGTCTAGGAGAAACCAGAATCCGAGCGCAACCCATATTATCGGATAAGAACGAATAACAGAGCTCGTACGAACTCTTTCTGAGATTTTCATAATTCCATCCTTCCTATTCAGGGTGAGGAGCTTATTTTGTCGATAGAGAGATTATAATTGTGTTTGGACAGGTTTGCAATGAACGGTATAAAACAATTGTAGATTATCGGCATCTACAAAGAGAAAATCCGATTCTCAATGGAGTATTCCGGACATGACCTTGACGGAGTTGCTGGCTCGGGTAAGCGGTTCTCGTTTAATCCATGTGCGAAATGACTCTCGGCAGGTGCAGCCGGGGGATGTGTTTGTTGCGGTGCGCGGTGCCCATGTGGACGGTCATTCTTTTATTTCTCAAGCCGTTCAGCAAGGGGCTAAATATATTGTGGCTGAACGTCCTGAGGTCTTGCCGTCTTCGGTGGAATTGATTTTGGTTCAGGACAGCTCGGCGGCGCTCGGTCAGTTGGCCCAGGCCTCGTACGGCAATCCGAACAGCCGTTTGACCAATCTGGCTGTCACAGGCACCAACGGCAAGAGCACAATCGGATATCTCGTTCGTTCGGTCCTGAATACGGCCGGACTGCCCTGCGGATTAATCGGGACTATCCAGTATGATTTGATCGGCGAAATTCTCGATTCGCCTTTGACTACGCCTGACCCGCTCACCGTAGCGCAAGCCGCGGCCAAAATGGTCGAACATGGCGGACGCTTTATGATGATTGAAGCCAGCAGCCATGCCCTCGACCAGAATCGGCTGGCGGGGATTTCCTTTTCCGCAGCGGCTTTTACCAACTTAACCGGGGACCATTTGGACTATCATAAAACGATGGAGGCCTATCTGGCGGCCAAAACCAAACTCTTCACGGGGCTGCCTATTCACGCGCTGGCGGTGCTGAATGCGGATTCCGATGCCTCTGTTCAAATAGCCGCGAAAATCAATCGCCGCATTTTGTGGTACTCCACGCATAAGGAAGCAGATATTACCGCAGAGATTGAATCCATGGATGCTGTCGGCAGCGAGTTTTATTTGGTGTTCAGAAATATTAAGGAAAAAGTCCAAACTCCCCTGCCGGGTCTTCACAATATCAGCAATCATCTGGCGGCGGCGGGGCTTTGTTTTGCCGTGGGATTGGATGTGTCCACGGTGGCGGCAGGGCTGTCAGCACTTCAGGCGGTTCCAGGACGGCTTGAACCGATTCTTTGCGGACAAGCCCAGGAGGCCGGCATTCGCGTTTTTGTCGATTATGCCCATACGGATGATGCCCTTCGAAACGTTCTGACAACGCTGCGGCCGCTGTGTCGGGGGCGGCTCGTTGTCGTTTTTGGCTGCGGCGGCGACCGGGACAAAACCAAACGTCCCCGAATGGCCCAGGTGGCTCAGGCCCTTGCTGACTGGGTTATCGTCACCAGTGATAATCCGAGGACAGAGGAACCGAATTCGATTATTCAGGATATAGTAAAGGGATTTACGCAGACTTTCAGGACCCAGTCCGTCGTGATTGAGCCCGACAGAAGAAAAGCCATCCGGCTGGCGATTCATGAAGCCAAAGAGGGGGATATTGTCCTAATAGCCGGAAAGGGGCATGAGAATTATCAGATTATCGGAACACAAAAAAGCCACTTCAGCGACCAGGAAGAGGCGTTGCGGGCCTTGAGCGAATTGTAATTTTTCTGATTTAACAAAAAACTAATTTTCTTTGTAAAAGTCGTTGCTTTCCCGACATTTATTTTAAAAAAAGAGAAAGATTTTTTGTCGGGGGATAAGTGAAAAAGCACATCTGTTTTGTCCTGTTTCTGCCATCTTTTGCTGTTTGTAATTTTATTGCCTACAATGACTGCATTCGGGGAACGGATGATACAACAGCCCCCAATGTCACAAACTGGACTATTTATAACGGGTTTACATCCCAAACCTCCGGCTATTTGATTGATTTTGCGACCGGTCTTCAGACCCCCGTCAGGGTTGCTTTTCGATGGAATGCATCAGCCGGACTGGCTGTCAGTGAAACCAGCGGCTCTGCCGAGGGGGAAAGTCAGCCGCGGCCAGGGACGCCGGCTTATGACGTGTTCGGCGGGATTGTCGATTTTTCGAATCGGCTGATTTATTACGGCAGCAGCGGCTGGTGGGTTGAAATTGAGTTTACCGGTCTGAACCCTCAAAAAAACTATACATTTGTTACAACGGCGATTCGGGGGTATCTCTATCCGGAACGTCTGACCCTTTTTACCCTTTCCGGACATATCAGTGCCGTCAATAACAGTTCAGACGGCGTTTATTTGAAAAGCGGGGACCAAACCGTTTTGCAGGCCGGCGGCAATCACTTGAGCACTACCGGATATGTCGTGCGTTGGGACCAAATTCGCGTAGCCGACCGGGGCGATGGAACGGGAAGTTTCATAGTGCGGGCTCAGGCCTACGGCAGCGACTATCGGGCGTATCCGTTCGGCGGGTTTATGCTCGCCGAGCAGGGCAACACGGCTCCCAGAGTGAATGCCGGAACAGACAAAACCATCCGGCGCCCGCGTGAGTATCTGATCTTAAACGGCTCTGTATCTGACGACGGGTATGGAAATCCCGACGGCTATCTGCAATTCGCCTGGTCGCAGATTTCCGGACCGTCGGATGCGGTGTTTGTTTCGTCTCCCAATCAGCCGCAGGTCGCGGTGCGTTTTCCGACAGCCGGCATCTACGAGCTGCAGTTGCGGGCGAGCGATGGCGAACTGGAAGCGGCCGATACAGTGGTTATCACGGTGGAAGAGCCGCTCTGTCCTTTGGGGGATGTGAATGGGGATTGTCGGGTGAATCTGGCGGACCTGAGCGACTGGGCCGCCGGCTGGCTGACTGAAAGTGAACCGAATCAATTCGATTTGGACGGCAGCGGTCGGGCGGATTTGTCAGACCTTTATTTTCTGGCCTCTTCCTGGCTGGAGGAGCGGCTGGGGTCGGTTCAGGTGATGATTCTGCCTCCAGAAGCTGTTTCGGCCGGGGCTCAGTGGCGGCTGGACGGGGGAACCTGGCTGTCTTCCCAGGCCGTTCTATCCTCGGTGCCGCAGGGGCCTCATACCATTGAGTTTTCGGCGCTTTCGGGCTGGTTTTCTCCGCCGCCTCATGAGATTTTTGTTTCCGAGGGTCAGTTGACCGCTTTTTCGGCGGAATACACCCATCCGCCGAAGGTACTGGTGCTCAATGAATTTATGGCCGTCAACTCCAATGTCAGCGATTTGCGTCCGCTGCCGGCCGTCAATCTCTACACGCAGGTCAATGGCCAGCCCGCTTACGAAGACTGGATTGAAATCCGCAATCTGTCCGACCAGACCGTTTCGCTGGAAGGATGGTATCTGACCGACAGCCAAAACCATCTGACCAAATGGCGGTTTCCAACCGGCGTTTCCATCGGTCCCTGGGGCTATTTGCTGGTTTACGCATCCAACAAGGACGAAGCGAAATACGGCTATCCTTTTGTGGACGACTGGGGGAACCTGCATACCAATTTTGAATTGTCGATGGATGGGGAGTTTCTGGCCCTGGTTCGTCCCGATGGACAATGGATAGAGGACTCTTTTGAGACCTATCCGCCTCAACGGGGTCTGGTCTCGTACGGAATCGGCTCCGACGGGCAAGTCGGTTATCTGATCTCGCCGACACGAGGGGCTGCCAATACGGGGATTTATGAAGGAGTTGTCGGCGACACCCGTTTCAGTGTGAAACGAGGATTTTTTGATGCCCCGTTTACGGTTCAGCTTTTCTGCCCCACGCCGGATGCCGTTATTCGCTATACAACGGATACGACGGAGCCTACAGAAACAAACGGTCAAATCTACAATCCGGCCAATCCGATTCAAATCACCAAAACAACGTGTCTGCGTGCGGCGGCCTTCAAAACCGGCTGGCTGCCTTCGAATGTGGATACGCAGACCTATTTGTTTTTGGATAATGTTCTTACGCAGGCAGCCAATCCATCCACCGGAGCCCAGGTGGTGCCGGATGGGTATCCGATAACCTGGCCCGGCGGTTCCTACAGCGGTTCCGTTACAGGGGATTATCAGGTGGACCCGGATATTGCCTCGCCAAGCGGGCAGTTCGGGGCTTTGTATGCAGCGACGCTCAAAGACGACCTGAAGGCGATTCCGTCGGTTTCACTGGTGGTGCCGATAGCCCAGCTTTTCGGCTCCGGCACCGGAATCTATATCAATCAGAGTCAGGACGGAACGGAACGGGCCGGCTCCGTCGAATGGCTGGACCCGCAGGGCATCGAGTCCTTCCACACCAACTGCGGAGTTCGGATGCAGGGCGGCGTCAGCGGCGGCGGCACGACCCTGAACCGGTGGAAGAGTTATAAATTATCCTTCCGGCTGACCTTCCGCGGGGTTTACGGCGGCCGGCTCGAATACCCCTTGTTCGGACCCAGTGCAGCGGACTGGTTTGATACGGTTATTTTGGATTCACGTCCTCAAAACAGCTGGGTTCACGCGGATGCAACCCAGCGTCTGCGTGGGGAGTATGTGCGCGACCAGGCGGCGTCGAATACGCAGTTGGCAATGGGCGGCTATGCCTGTCACGGCAGACCCGTGCATCTGTATCTGAACGGCTTGTATTGGGGGCTGTACTGGCTGCACGAGCGGCCGGATGATTCTTTTGCAGCGGCCTATCTGGGCGGCGAGAAGGATGATTATGATGTGCTCAAACATGATTACACCAACATTGTCAGCGGCAGCAATGAGGATTATATTGCTCTGTTTGCTCTTTCTCCCACCAGCCCGGATTATCTGACGGCGTTCGAAAATCTCAAGCAGAAATTGGATGTTGCCGACTTTATTGATTACCTGCTGGCCAACTTCTATCTGGGCAACGGCGACTGGGACCACAAGAACTGGTATGCGACGCGGAATCGGTTTGACCCAGCCGGGCGCTGGCGCTGGCATATGTGGGACGGCGAACATGTGATGGATGACGGCACGTTTACCGTAGTCGATGCCACCACAAAGAACACGGCGATGGCGCCGACCGGACTTCATCAGAAGTGGATTGTCAATCCCGAATATCGAATCCTTTTTGCAGACCGGGTTCACAAACATTTCTTCCACAACGGAGCGTTGACGCCGGAGAATTTTGCGGCTCTCTTTACAAACTTAACCACCTGGATTGACCGGGCGATTGTCGGTGAATCCGCCCGCTGGGGCGACAACCGGCGGCCGGCGACTCCTTATACCCGAAATACGGAATGGCTGAACGAGTGCAATCGGCTCTTAACGAATTTCATCCCGACCCGGCGAGATGTTGTGCTGGCCCAGTTTACCTCGAAAAATCCGCCGTGGTATCCGACGATTGCGGCTCCGGAGTTTTTTGTGAACGGTGTTCTGCAGTACGGCGGACGGGCTGACAGCGGAGCCGTTCTGACAATGTCCGCCGGCGAAAATACAATCTGGTACACCCTTGACGGCGCCGATCCTCGCTTGACCGGCGGAGCGGTGAATACCGCTTCGGCAGCGGTTTATACCACACCGCTGACCCTGTCCAGGACCGTTTGTGTCAAAGCGCGTGCCCGAACCAGTGTGGGACTGTGGAGTGCTTTGGCGGAGGCCGTCTTTGAAGTCGGTCCAGTGCCCGGCAGCATTGTTATCAATGAGCTGCTGGCTCATTCTCATAATCAGGCACCGGATTGGATTGAGCTGTACAACACAACCGCACAGCCGATTTCCATCGGCGGATGGTTCCTCAGCGACAGCAGCACCAACCTGATGAAATACCAAATTCCGAATGGGACAGTCCTTGAGCCATACGGCTATGCGGTTTTTTATGAAAATCAGCATTTTGGTTCGGCCTTCGCCCTGAGCGAAAACGGCGAAACCGTTTATTTGACCTCCGGCGACGGCACCTGCCAGGCTTCTCAGTCATTTGATGCTTCGCTGACCGGTATTTCGTTCGGACGCTATCTAAAAACAGACGGTGATATGGATTTTGTGGCGATGAGCACTCCAACCCCCGGCGGCCCCAACGCGTATCCGCTGGTTGGGCCGATTGTGATTTCGGAAATCCAGTACAATCCCGCTCCCGACAATACGGGGGATGAGTATATCGAGCTGGTCAACATCTCTTCTGAACCGGTTGTCCTGCAGGACTGGGTTGATACGGAAACAGCGCCCGGCGCTATTATTCAGGAATTGGTTCCGTGGGCCTTTACGGAAGGAATTGACTTTCCTTTCCCGCTGAACACGGAAATTCCCGCCGGGGGTGTCTTGATTATTGCCAAAAATCCATCTGCTCTGCGGGCCTATTACGGTTCACAGATTCCGGCAGATGTTCCCATTCTGGGGCCGTTTGAGAATGATACGTCTTTGAGCAACGGCGGCGAGAAAGTCCGGCTCTGTCGGCCCGGGGAACAGCCCTTCGGGAAAAACCGTTTCTGGATTCGCGTCGACCAGGTTGCCTACGATGATGATTTTCCTTGGCCGAATCAGCCGGATGGAGGCGGGGCAGCTCTGCAGCGGATTTCTCTTTCCGCCTATGGAAACGACCCGGCCAACTGGACCGCCGGGGCCCCTTCGCCGGGAGTGTACTAAAGCCTTTGTTTCCAAACAGGGCTGAATTCCCGCCTTCCTCCTTGGCGAAAAGCCTCGGTGGACAGGATGCTGGAAGGAGTGAAATAAAAGACTGGATTCCCGCCTGCGCGGGAATGACAAGATGCCGCGGGAATGACAAGATGCCGCGGGAATGACAAGATGCCGCGGGAATGACGGGGGATGCGAGGGAAGGACAAGGGCCTGACGTGGGAATCAGCCCCGGGCGCAAGCCTGGGGAAAAGAGGATGCACCCGTTAACAGTCATCAGCTGTCAGGGAACAGAAATGATGTTTCCGTTCCTCTTGGGCTTGTCGGCGGAGATTTTTCCCTTTAGAATAGATCGGACTTGTTTTGGGAAAGGGATGCTATGCTCAAGGGAATTCCGGCGATTCTTTCGCCCGAGCTGCTGAAGGTTCTGATGGAGATGGGCCACGGGGATGAACTGGTGCTGGCGGACGGCAACTTTCCGGCCTGTTCCAATGCCCGCCGTCTCATCCGGGCCGACGGCCTGATGATTCCGCCGCTGCTGGAGGCCGTTTTGAAATTCTTTCCGCTGGACCAGTATGTCCAGCGTCCGGCTGTGCTGATGCAGGTGGTGCCCGGCGACCCGACTCGCCCGACGATTTGGGAGGAATACCGGAAAATCATTCGGGCCAGCGGCGAGAAGTTTACTGATTTTGAGCAAATCGAGCGGCACGCGTTCTATGAACGTGCCCGAAATGCCTTTGCGATTGTAGCCACCAGCGAGCCGGCCCTTTATGCCAACCTGATTCTCAAGAAGGGCGTGGTTGTTTGACCGGGCGGCTTTGGAGGATTTGGTCCAGAAGCTCGGCCAGCTCCTTGGGTTTGGACCGCTGGGGGTTGTGGTCGGCCTCCATTCGGTGCACCGGCCATTTGTACTGGGCCGCCCGCTGAGCGTATGGATAAAATGTATCCAGCTGTTCGGCCGTACCCGGGTCAATCGTCAGAATATAATCAGCCGGAATCTCCAGACGTTTCGGGTTGTTCAGGACGATGGGGTCGGTGAGGGTCTTTAAGGGATGCGGGACATCCTTGGGCGGACTTTGGTCCTCTTTGACCCACATCGGATAGATGAATCCGCCGCGTGCTGCGGCCAGCAGCTGTGCCTTGTTGGCGGCAAAGGCCGGATGGTCCAGCAGATTCTCTCCGTCCTCCGGGAGAACGGCATCCAGATAAATCAGCCGGCTGATTCGCTCCGGAATCCGGTCAGCAACACCGGAGATGACCATTCCGCCGTAACTGTGGCCGAGGAGTACAATATCCTTCAGGTCCTCGAACACAATCACATTCACAATATCCTGAATGTGGGTTTCCAGGCTGATTTGCTCGCCGGCCAGATGGACCCGCTCTCCCTGTCCGGTCAGGGTGGGCCGATAAACCTGATACCCTTTGGCCTGCAGCAGTTCCTCCATTTGACGAAATCCCCAGCCGCCGCCCCAGGCTCCGTGAACCAGGACAATCACGCCTTTAGAAGGCTTCGTTTGCTGCCGGCAGCTGATGAGCGGCACGAGTCCCAATACCGTCAGACATGTCCAAAGGATAATCCTTTTCATTGTTTGCTCTCCGTTATGTCTTGTCTGCGCGACGGATTTGTTCCAGCTGGAGCGTAAACTTGTTCAAGCGGCTGTCGCCTTCTTCGTATTGATTCTGAGCATTCCGCAGATGCCGGCCCAGCACCCCCCAGCTGTCGACGAATGAGCCGAATGAACCGGTCAGCTGTTCCAGGGCGGTGCGAATTTCGGCGGCCTGTTTTTCAATCTGCATTCCGCGAAGCCCCATGGCGACCGTCATCAAATAAGCGTACAGCAGATTGGGGGAGACCGGAATGACTTTTTTGGCAAGGGCATAGTCCGGCAGATTGACTTTGTCCGAATCAGAATGAACGATGGTTTCGTAATAGACGTTTTCGGCCGGAATGTACATCAGGGCAAAGTCCGCTGTGCCCTCAGCAGGCAGGATATAGCTTTCGGCGATTTTGTCGATGTGTCTGCAGACGTCGGTTTGAAACTGACGGCGCGCTTTGCTGCGTTCCTCTTCGGTTTCGGCGGCGGCAATCTTTTCAAACGCCGGCAGCGGAAACTTCGCATCAATCGGAACCGAATAATCCGGCAGACGAACCAGCGCATCGACAATTCTGCCGTTTTTGAATGTATGCTGAATGGCGAAGTGTTCGGCGGGCAGGATATTCCCCAAAAGTCCCTCCAGCGAATATTCGCCGATTTGTCCGCGCAGTTTGGGGGCTTTGAGGATATCCTGAAGTTTACGGACCTCCTGGCCGATGCGCAGCATCTGTTCACTGTCGCTTTTGAGTCGGCCCAATTGTTCTTTCAGCTCGCCCAGGGTCTGTCCGCTGTGGGCCAGAAACTGACTGATGCTCTGCTGGCCCGTTTGAAGATTCTTTTCGAGTGTCTGCGAGAGAATCAGATTGCTCTGCCGCATTTGTTCTATTTGCTGCTGAAGAAGCCCTGCGGCTGTCTGCTGAGCGGCCGTGTCCCGGCGAAGCGCTGAAAGATTAAAAATCAAGACTCCAGCAGCCGCCAGCAGCAAAATAATGAATACGGCGATCAATGTCAGGAGAGCAGTTTGCATGCATCAGACTCCGGATTTCTTCTTCCATACTTTTGCGAAAAATTATATCGGCTGAGGATGAAGCCGTCAAAATGCAAATTGCCTGTTTTGTAAGATGAAATGCGGTGAAGTTAAGCAGGCGGTAACGCTCATAATTTTTAAAATAATTGCTTTCCAAAAGGAGAAGAAGTTATTACCATAGATTTTTAAGGGTCGATTTTGAATGGATTTTGGGAGAAAACTTATGGATAAATGTCAGTATTGGCCCAACAAGATTCCCCCGTGATGAAATCAGACGTGATGAAATCTATTTCCCTATTTCAACTTTTTAAGGAGGTTACTTATGAGAAAACTTTTATCTATTTTGCTGATTGTTTGTCTTTGTGCGGCAAGCGGCTGCCAGTGTTTTCAATGCGAAGAAACCAAATCTGAACCGGCTCCTGCTCCGACTCCGGCCCCGGCTCCTAAGCCCGCACCGGCCCCGGCGGCGGCCTATTACACGGCGACCCAATTGTACAACAATGATTGCTGCGGAACGCTTAAGCTCGAAAAAATTCTGCCTCAGACGGTCACGATGAATGCTCCGTTTGAATACACGATTAAGGCCACCAATCTGACAGATAAGACCTTAAGTTCGGTTGTGATTACAGAGCGGCTTCCGCAGAATTTTAAATACATCAGTTCGTCGCCGGAGGGCAAGTTGGCCGGTCAGATTTTGACCTGGCAGCTGGACAGCATGGGACCCAATGAGGCCAAGACGATGGTGGTCAAGGGACAAGCCACTAGTGAAGGTTGGCTTGCCACCTGTGCGGATGCAACCTATATCATCCCGGCCTGTGCCAAGACCCAGGTGGTTCAGCCGGCTCTTGAATTGGTAAAGAATGCGCCGGCAGAAGTCTCCATTTGCGACCCGATGCAGGTGACATTTACGATTACCAACAAGGGAACAGGCGAAGCACGGAATATTCAGATTACCGACCCATTGCCGGCAGGTCTGACAACGATGGACGGTTCCTCGCAGGTTACAATGAAGGTGGATTCGCTGCCGGCCGGGCGTTCGGCGACCAAGACCGTTCAGATCAAGGCGACCAAAACCGGTACGTATGAGAACAGGGCCGTTGCTGTAGCAGACGGCAATCTGAAGTCTGAGTCCAATGTGACACGGACGAAAGTGACCCAGCCCGTCCTGACGATTGACAAAACGATTGGAAGGGAATGGGAATACGGCGGACGCCGCGTAGAATACACGATTACAGTGGCCAATAAGGGGGACGGGGTGGCCAGGAATACCGTCGTTACCGACATGATACCGACAGGAGTTGAACAGCTTCAGGTCAGCGGCGGCGGGACGCAGTCCGGCGGGCTGATTACCTGGAACGTCGGCGATTTGGCGCCCGGGGCTTCCAAGCAGTTTACGGTTTCCTATGTTCCGACCGCGCTCGGCAAGATCAGCAATACCGCCACTGCCAAAGCGGTGTGCGCTCAGGATGTTTCCAAGTCCGCTTCGGTGGAAATCCGCGGAATTCCGGCTTTGCTGCTGGAAGTTGTTGATGTGGCAGACCCCATTGAAGTCGGTCAGAATGAGACATATGTCATCACCGTAACGAACCAAGGCACAGCAACTGCTACAAATCTCAAGATTGTCTGCATGCTGGAAGATACGATGCAGTTTGTCTCTGCCGACGGCGCTACAAAAGGAAGTGCAGAGGGCAACAAGGTGACCTTTGCGCCGCTGGCTTCTCTGAACGCCAAGGCCAAAGCGAGCTGGAAGGTTACGGTCAAGGCTGCCAAGGAAGGGGATGTCCGATTTGGAGTGGTTCTGAATGCGGATCAGCTGGATCGCGATGTTCAGGAAACCGAATCGACGCATTTCTATAAATAAGCCCTCAAAGACATGCATTTGATAAACTGTGAGGGTCTGTGGGCCCTCACAGTTTTTTTATTTGTTCTATCTGATGGAAGCGGGCTACAATGGAATTCAGCCGGCTGGAATCGGGCTGACATCTGTTTGTAGGAAGAGGAATGAATATGAAATTATCCGTCTGTCTTTTGACAGGGCTGATTCTGCTGGGGTTCGGCGGTTGTGAGCTGGGTCATCGTTCCACGGTCGGCACGATGAGAACACCCCAGGAGGGAATGATTACCAAAGAGGAGCTGCGGGAACTGCTGAACAGCTATCGGGATTATTATGTGGCGGAGCTGAAGCGGATTGGCGAACAGATTGATACGCAGAACGGAGCCCGCCGGACCCAGCGAATCAGCCTCCAAATGCGGATGCGCATCATCTCCGCGATTGACACCATGCTGGAGCCCTCCGATCCGGTGGCGGCGTTTCTGGAGATTTGGGGTTTTACCCTCCGGATGCGTCTGTATCTCGAGCAGGGAGACGGGATGCACCTTTACGGCAGTCAGCAGTCTGTTGTGGTGGATTTTACCCGCCGCGCGGAGGAGGAAATCCGGCGGATTGCCCGGCTGTTCCTCGATGAGCAGAAGTACCAGGAGGCCTATGACAATCTGATGGATTTCGCCCGGCGGAACCCCATCCGCGGGACTTACTCGAATCTGGTGGTGATGGCCACCAAGGAGCAGAAGGAAGGCCCCAACCCGCTGATGAATGTGATTACGATTCCGATGGCGCCGTTCAGTGCGATGCGCGGCGTGGACAGGACGGCCGATGCCGTCTATCAGTTCCGCAATACCGCCGAGCGGTTTACGGATGTCGTCCGCGACCTGCCGGAGATGATGCACTGGGAGGCCCAATTGTTTATGGATGAATGGGCCGGTTCTGAGCAGATGCAGTCATTGCTGACCAGTCTGGAGCGGTTTTCGGAGAGCAGTGTCCGTCTGTCGGCTGCTGCGGAGAAGTTGACGGCCATGCTTGAGGAGGACTCTTCTCAGACAGCCCTGAATCAAGCCCTTGTCTCGGCCCGAGAGACAGCCGCTGAGGTGCGGGCGGCGATTGAATCGCTGGATACGACAGGGCGAACACTCAAAGAGACGGCGGCGGAAGTTGCCCGGGCTGCCGAATCAGCTCGCGCACTGGTGGAGCCGTTTACGGTTCGCAGGGAACGGAACCCCCAGGCCGGTCCGCCGTTTACGATGCGGGATTTTGATGCCCTCGTGTCCAATATCGGCCGGACTGCCGAGCAAATTCATCAGGTTGTTCAGACGCTTCAGCAGATGCCCCAGACCCAGGACCAGATTACCCGGCAGATTAACGCCTCCGTTGATCACGCCGCCAAGAGAATCCTGCAATTGCTGCTGGTTTTGTTTGTCCTGATGCTGGGCTATCACATCCTGACGCGCAGAAAGAAGACGCCTGCGGATTCCTGACGACGGCTATCCGAGGGCCACATCCAGAACCATCATGACGGTAAAACCGAGCATGGCGGAGGTGGTGGCCAGGTCCACATGGCCTGCCCGCTGCGATTCAGGGATGACCTCTTCGATGACGACGAAAATCATAGCCCCGGCCGCAAAGGCCAGTGCATACGGCAGCAGGGGGGTGATGCTCATTACGGCCCAGGCCCCGAGCACGCCTGCAATCGGCTCGACTGCGCCGGACAGCTGGCCGTACCAGAAACTCTTCAGGCGGCTGAATCCTTCGCGGCGGAGCGGAACCGATACGGCCGCTCCTTCGGGGAAGTTCTGGATGCCGATGCCGATAGCCAGGGCCAGGGCCCCGCTGAAGCTGGCTTCGGACAGGCCGTATTTGAGGGCGCCGAAGGCGATGCCCACGGCCAGTCCCTCCGGGATATTGTGCAGGGTAATGGCCAGAACCAGCAGCACGCTTCGCCGCCAGGAGGTATGAATGCCCTCGGCCTCTTCGGTCGGATAGCCCAGATGCAGATGCGGCAGGAGGACATCGACCCCCCGCAGGAAGGCTCCGCCCAGCAGAAAGCCCACGGCGGCGGGAATCCAGGCGATTTGTCCCTGATTGGAGGCCATCTCGATGGCCGGCGCCAGCAGCGACCAGTAGCTGGCGGCAATCATCACGCCCGCCGCAAAGGACAGCATCGCATCGAGCGTGCGGCGGTTGATGCTTTTGAAGAAAAAGACGGTGCCCGCTCCGAGGGCGGTCAGCCCCCAGGTAAAGAGCGTGGCCAAGAGGGCCTGCATAATCGGATGAAGCTGTTCCAGTCGTTCGAGCATCGCTGCAAGTCCTTTTGCTGACTGTGTCCTCAATATAATCCGGTTTTTTGTTTTGGGCAAGAAGGAGAGGAGGAGAATAGGTGATTTTACGGATTTTTCAGCCAATTTTGGGTAAAGATTGCCCAATCCGCCCCGTCCACCGTTTGAGAATAATTCAAATCTGTTCCTGCGCAGAACTCGTTGTCAAACCCGCAGTTGTCTGCCAACCACCATTCTGCCAGAAAGGCCAAATCCGTTTTCTCTACTCCCGGCGGGCAATTCCGGTCTCCTGTGCGAGATTGCCAATTCAGCCGCGGATAATCGATTCCATCCGTACATAATCGCCAGGTCTCATAAGGGCCGTTGTCTGTTTCGTTTGTAAAATCCCAGCCGGCCGCAAGGAACGTCGAACGCATTTTCATTTCTGCGGTTGTCTTGCCTGTGCCGACGGCGCTGACAGTGCATCCGCTGGTTTGAATATCCCAGAATGAATAGGGCTCATCGATATTTCCCTGACCTGCTTTTTCCCCAACAAGACCGCCGAGAATCGTTTGAGGTGCCGGAATGCCGCGGACCTGGCCGGTTGAATAACAATGGAGTATATTCGGATTGCTTCGGCCAATTAGTCCGCCCGCTCTGCATGTATAAGATGGACCATATAAGAGATAGGCGGTACCGTTTCCTTTTGCACAGCAGTTCAAAACAGGGCCCCCGTTGTCGGCAATCAGCCCGCCGATGAAGGCGTATTTGCTGGATCCGGGGTACAGGGTAATGTTTACATCTGCCGAGGAGGACTCGACTGTTCCGGTATTGATTCCGATTAGTCCGCCGCCTTCGGTTCCGGAAACCGTCAAGCTGCCGGATGCCGCACAGCGAAAGACTCTTCCGGAATTTCCTCCAGCCAGGTGCCCGCCGCGCGTACCGTTGATAGAGATATTCCCCTGAGATTTACAGGAGACCATAGTCCCCCAATTCATGCCCGCGAGACCTCCTGCATAGGAGCCGGAAAGGGTTGTATCTCCGATGTAGGAACAGTCCAGAAGCAGCCCTTCACTACCCCCGACCAAACCTCCGCTGATGAAAATATATTCTGGTGTTAAGGAACCCCGGACCACGGTGCAGCGGCGGATAGTACCCTTGTTATAACCGGCCAGTCCGCCGATGTAAAAATTGTGGAAAGAGGTACCCGAAATGACGGGATTATAAACCGTCAGATTTTGCACAAGACCCTCCGTTCCGATTGTTCCGAATAATCCGGAGAAATCGGCAGCGGACTGAAAGTTTACCCCGTAAATGGTATGTCCGGCTCCGTCCAATGACCCGGTAAACGGCTGTTCAGTTGTGCCAACCTCCGAGATAGGAAATCCGGAAAGGTTGATGTCGCTCGTGAGGATAAAACAAAGGCCGTTTGCATCGGCGGGGGTACTGCAAAGGGTCAGCCAGTCTTGGGGTGTGCTGATTTGATAGGGATTAGAAGGGGAACCATCGCCTCCGGAATAGCCGAACAGGGCTGATGAGCACATCCATCCTCCAACAACCAACCAACGGAAAAAGGACAGCTTTCTCATTTTCCGTTCCTCCTTTTCTTTAATAAATTGCAGTATAAGAGATTTTTTTGTTTTGTCAAGACGGGATGTGGAAAGTTTAAGGAAGACCGCCTAAAAGCGTATAAGAAACCGCGGATTTACACGGATTGAAGAAAGGAAGAATTACGAATTAAGAATGAAGAAAGAGAGTCCCTCGGCCGGCTTTCGGTGGCCAGAAACGAACTTTGAGCCTGCACAGGCGGCATAGGATAGCCCTGCCCGTAAGGGTATGGTGAAAGATTTCAATTTTTTTTCCCGGGCTCATTCGCCCGGGGCTGTTTTACCCATAGGGGCTAATCGTCTTCGGGCTGCTGGAGCTGGGTGAGCAGGTCGAGGAGTTTTTGGGCGGCGGGCTGATTCGCCGGGTCTTTGACGGCTTCTTTCAGATGGTCGGCGGCCTTGTCATACTTTTCGATGCTGATGTACTGATACCCCAAAAGCAGATGGAAATCGGCCGCAAAAGGCTCTTCCTGCGCCGCCTTTTCGAGGACCTCAATCTGGGCCAGCAGGGTTTCCTCTTTTTCATACAGTCCGCGCGGGTAGTAAATCGTCAGCTGGTCATCCGGAATGGCCGCCACAGCCGAACGCAGCACGGCGGCGGCATGGGCATAGTCGCCGTCGGCAAAGAGGGCCTGGCTGTACGTGAACGGCAGGATAATATCATCCGGAGAAAGCCGGACCGCCTCTCGGAATTGAGCGGCGGCATCCGCGTATTTGCCCGCCAGGAACAGATTGACGGCTCGATCGAAGCACAGGTCGGCAGCAGTCTGGAACTGAGGAGCGTCAGGTGCAGAAATCTTTTCGATATAGCCGCTCACATCATAGTTGGAATCGCCGAAGGGATACTTCCACGGAGCAGAGGTTTTCTGCGAAGAGTCGGCGTCGGCTTTGCCGTAGTAGTTATACGTGTTGTAGATGTTCTGCTCAATAACGGGGGCAGAGGTGATGACGGTCGGACCGTACCAGTAGTACGGATGGCAGCCGTACCAGTAATAGCGAATGTATCGGTATTCGCACGGCCACCAGCCGCCGATGCTCACAAAGACATAGCGGCGGTGATAGCGGGGGTAATAATACGTCAGACCCCAGCAGGAACGATAGGGTACGCAGGCCAGACGGGCACAGGAATTAAAGGAAAATGTCAGGGAAAAATACGAACCGCAATCGTGCCAGTGCGGACTGCTGCGGACAATCACCAGGTCGGGATGAAGCCGGCGAGGGATATAGGGCCGCGGACGGTGAGGCGTGATGTCGCCGACGACAACAATTTTCTTTTCGGGTGTGACGGTGATTTTGCTGTCGTATCGCTCTTTATGGCTTGGACGACTGTTGTGCACGGACGCCCTTGCCTCTCGGCCCGGATGGTGTCGGGTCGGCTCGCTGAGCTCATCGGCCCGGATGATGCTTTGACTGCCGGGGCGTGCGGGCTGGGCAAGAGGGCGCTCCAAGGGGGGCTGAAGTTTTGTGCCGCCGTCGCGGGTTTCACGCGGAGCGGGCCGTTCGATTTTGGAAACGATGACGCGGCGATTCTTCCGCTCCGAAGCGGCACGGACCGAATCGGTTTGCTGCCCGGACTTTTCTTTTCTGTCGTTCGTTTTCTGCTCGGAGGATTTCAAGGTCAGCGTACTGCGTGTATTCTGCGGACGAGCCGGTTTGTTTTTGTCGGCAGAGGATTTTGTTTCTTGTTCTTCCGGGGAATCGGATTGAGTGCGTCGGCTGTTTCGACCGGCGGAAAGATTGGCGACAACAACGTGCCGCCGGCTGTTCAGACGGCTTTGAGAACGTACGGAAGATGGGGAGGATACATCTGTCGGCGTTTTGATTTCAGCGGGAGCGGAGCGTTCCGGTCGGGTTGGACGGGAGAGGGTTTTTGAATCGGCTGGACGGGTTTTCAAAACATCCTGTGTTTCCGCAGGTCTGGAAACAGACGGCGGGCTGTTTCTGCGTGCAGTTTTTTCAGCAGAGACGACTTTTCTTTCTGTCTGCTGCGGACTGCCTTGCGAGGTTTGCGCAGACAGCCTGCGGCTTTCAGAAGACCGCGTGGGCCTTGCGGCAGGGACAGCAGGCCGGGTGAGAGCATCTCGTGCTGCGGCGGGTTGCTGAATCGAGCGGGAGGGTTGCTGAGTGGATGCGGATTGCTCTGCCGATTTAGCCGGTTCAGCAGGCGGCGCCGGTTGCGATGGAGGAGATTCCTGCTTTTGCGGTGCAGCGGCGGGGCGGTCGTTTCCCCGAGCGGAACCGCGATTGTCCGGTTTTTCTCGTGCCAAAGCGGTCAGGGACACTGCCAGAATTGCCATCCCGAACAGAAGCCATTGTATATGTCTGCTTTTCATGGCTTATCTCCTTTCTGGGCAGACCGGCTTGGGAAAGTCCGGTTTGCTCATGCGATTTTTACGATTTCGAGGGCTGGTTCTGCATCGCTGACAGGTATTTGTCCAAAAATTCGGATGCCCGCGTGCAAATGCGAATCAGGACCTCTTTTTCTTCCGGAGTAACGTTGATGGCATGGAAAAGAGCGTTGAAGCGTTCTGTCTGCTGCTCCAAATATTTTTGAATTGTCTGTCGGCCTTTGTCGGTGAGTTTGACCAGGGTCACCCGCTGGTTGTCGGGCTTGATGGTCTTGGACACGAGTCCTTTTTCGCGCCACAGACGCGTGAGGGTTATCGAGATGGTGCTTTCACTGACGTTCGGCCAGGATTGGGCGATTTCGGAGACCGTCATCTCGGGGCGTTCGAGCAGCTGCTGCAGGATCAGGGCCTCGCGTTCACTCAGGGAGCCGGGCGCATCGCCTTCCTGTGCGGCGCGAATCAGACGCATCCGCAAACTCAAATCCTGTATGGCCTTTTCCAATTCCGGTCCCATGGGGCCGTCCAAGAACCGTCGTCTTTTCTGTAAGGTTATACGCTCATTATACAGAAAATATTTCAAGAAATACAATGTTTATTTATTGAAATGTTTAATAGTTGATATATTGCGGGTCCTATAAAAGCATATCCATTTTATTTTTAAGGGTTTACGAGCGGAAAACAAGATAAAAAAACGTTGAGAAAAAGGAAATTATTATGGCAAACAGGGAAACAATTCGCTGCCAGCTTGGGGTTTTCCAGATGAAGGGCTGGGTGATAAGTGCAACAAGAAGCCCGGCGAATGGGATTATAGAGGCGACCAACGCAATTAGAGCCAGTACAGTCGGGAGCAGGGAGGAAGGAGTATTCCAGAGCATTTGGTGAAGGTCGGCAGGTGTCAGTTGGGACACATCTTCCAGCGGAAGGTTCAGGTAAAAACTCCTCCCGCAATTTCGGCAGGTCAGTCGGGTTGTGCGAACCCGAAACGATGGTATGAAGAAAAACAGTGTCCCCTTTTCCACAATCTCTGCAGAATCCGCAGGCCCCCTTTCCCCGCAGGATGGGCAGTCTATTGTGAGGGCAGGCCCTTCCGTTTCCCGACAGGATGTACTGAACACAAAAAAGAACATAGGGCGTTCAGTCCGGCTGTTTCCAGGCGTACACGAAGCCGTCGTCGCAGCCAATCAGAACAAGATTGCTCACGACAGCCGGAGAGGAGGCGATCGGCCGGGCGAGGTTGGCAGACCAGAGTTCTTTGCCGTCAGTCAGCGAGAGCATCCGGAAGAAGCCGTCGTCGGAACCGAACAGAACTTTGGTACCGCAGATGACCGGGCTGGAATTAACGGCATCCTCCGTGCGGAATGTCCAGAGGAGCCCGCCGGTCTTTCGGTCCAGGCAAAGGACTTTATTTTTTTGCGAGCCGACAACCAGGTATTGTTCATTGACGGCGGGTGCGGCAAAAAAGGCGTCGTCCGAATGGCTGGACGTCCAGACGATTTGTGCCGTTTGGGTATCCACACAAAAGAGCTGTCCTTCAAAGTTGCCGATATAGGCCAGGTTCTCGTACACAGCCGGGCTGGACGGAATATAAGAGCCGGTGTCGATTCGGCGAACCTGCCTGGGGTCGTCTGGATGAATCAGATACAGGTTGGCATCGCAGCCGCCGGCAATGACTGCCGACGGAACGGCCGCCGGTGTGCCGTTCAGATAGCTTTCGGTTTGGAAAGTCCACAGGACTTTTCCATCCGGGCTGAGTGCATGGAGGGTCCCGTCATAGCTTCCGAAGAAGATACAACCGTTAAGGAAGTTGGCGGAGCCGGCGATTTTGCCTTTGGTTTCATATTTCCACAGGACGGCACCGTCAGCGGGGTTGAGCGCATAGAACCAGCCGGTAGTGGTGCCGACATACAGGGCCGATTTAGTCCAGAGAGCGGAGGCCTCCATTTCTCCCAGTTCCCGGCTCCAGAGGAGGGAGCCGGTCTTCAGGTCCACGGCGTAGAGTTTTTGGTCGGTCGAGGTGATATAGACTTTGCCGTCGGCGGCGATAGGAGTGGATTTGACAGGTCCGTTTGTTTTGAATTTCCAGGCGAGCGTGAGGTGCTCGGGCAGTTCGCCCGAGGCAGTGCCGGTTAATTGCGGATTGCCGCGAAACATCGGCCAGGAGTCTGTGCCGAAGCTCACCCGCACAGCCGGCGGTGACAGCGGCTCCTTTTTCTGCAGTTTGGCCTGGCGATGGGCCGCAATGACAGCCAGAACAGCCGTCAGCGGCAGCAAAAGCAGCAGAAACGGGACCACAGTCCGCTGCAAATGCATAGGATTTCCTTTCGAATCAGGAACTCATATGCCGTTCGATAAAACTCGTATCCACCTGATTTTTTACGAACAGGTTGTGCGAAAGGATTTTCAGGCACGCCGGAATCGTAGTCTTTATCGGCTCAATGCGAAACTCCCGCAGTGCCCGCTTCATCGTGGCAATGGCCTGTTCGCGGGTGGGCTGATGGACAATTACTTTGGCGACCATCGAATCGTAATACGGGGAGACGACGGAGCCCTGAGCCAAATGGGTATCGACCCGCACGCCCGGCCCGCCGGGGACGATAAAGCGGTGAATCGGACCCGGACAGGGGGCAAAGTTTCGGGCGGGGTCTTCGGCGTTGATGCGGCATTCCATCGCCACGCCGGTGTGTTTGATGTCCCGCTGGCGCAGCGTGAGCGGGTTTCCGGCGGCGATTTGAATCTGCCATTTAATCAGGTCCTGGCCCGTTACCAGCTCTGTGACGGGGTGCTCGACCTGAATGCGGGTGTTGACCTCGATAAAGTAGAAGTTTTTGTCACGGTCCAGAAGAAATTCGACCGTAGCGGCATTGTGATATTTGGCCTCGTGCACAAGCCGCAGGGCCGAGCGGCACAGCTCCTCACGGGTTTTTTCATCCAGCACCGGACAGGGGGATTCTTCAATGAGTTTCTGATGCCGCCGCTGAATGGTGCAGTCACGCTCGTAAAAATGCACGGCATTTCCGGTTTTGTCGGCCATCACCTGCACTTCGACGTGTCGGGGTTCCACGATGTATTTTTCCAGGTACAGGGCCCCGTTTTTGAAGGCGGCTTCGGCTTCGGCGCGTGCAGCGGCGAAGGCCTTGTGCAGACTGATGTCGTTGTGGGCGACCCGCATTCCGCGTCCGCCGCCGCCGGCAGCGGCCTTGAGGATGACCGGATAGCCGATTTTGTTGGCCAGCTTGATTGCCTCCGCTTCATCCTTCAGCTCGCCTTCGGACCCGGGCACGAGGGGCACGCGGGCCTTTTGGGCCACCAGTCGGGCCTGGACCTTGTCGCCCAGCATCCGCATGGATTGCGGGTCCGGGCCGATGAATGTAATCCCGCATTCTCCGCAGATTTCTGCAAAGTGGGCATTTTCGGCCAAAAAGCCGTAGCCGGGATGAATGGCGTCCACATCCGCAATCTCAGCGGCGCTGATAATAGCCGGGATATTCAGATAGCTTTTAGCCGGTGTCGCCGGACCGATGCAGATGGCCTCGTCCGCGGTCTCCAGATACGGGGCTCCGCGGTCGGCTTCGGAAAAGACCGCCACGGCCTCGATGCCCAATTCATGGCAGGCCCGGATAATCCGCAGGGCGATTTCTCCTCGATTGGCAATCAGGATTCTGCTGAACATAATTTCCTCAAGTTTTGCCGGAACGGTTTAGCGGGGTTAGGGGCGCACCCGGAAGAGAGTCTGGCCGAATTCGACGGATTGGCCGTCTTTAACGAGGACTTCCACGATGGTTCCGGACACTTCGGCCTTAATTTCGTTCATTACTTTCATCGCTTCGACGATGCAGACAACGGTGTCGGGCTTGACTTTATCCCCCGGTTTGACGTAGGGGGCGGCCTCCGGATTGGGAGCGGCATAAAAAGTCCCGACGATGGGAGATTTGATTTCCAGCAGACCGCTTTCTTCCGGCATAGCCATATCCGGCTGAGGTTTCTGGACGGCGGGGGCCGGAGCTGCAGGGGCTGCAGGTGCCATTGGGACCACCGAAGGAATATAATGAGCGGTTGCCGGCTGGGGACGTTTCAAGTGGATTTTCTGGTCCCCATCCGCGATTTCCACCTCGATGAGGTCGTTTTCCTTCATTAAATTGATTAGTTCCCGTACCTTTTTCAGGTCATCCAGTTTGTCAGCCATTCGAGTTTATCCTTATCAAATGGGGGATTATCATTAAGAGACTGAGGGGTCAGTATAGAAAAAGACGAAAAAAATGCAAGGGTTTTTGTCTGCTTATAAAACAACAAAGCAGGTCTATATTGTCCATTGCAGAGAGGATTCTTTACAAGACGAATCAGTTTTTGTATACAATTGCTCCAATGAAGAAAGGATTGCTGCAGCGGCTTCGAGAAGGCATTGTCATCGGCGATGGGGCGATGGGCACGATGCTCTATCAGCGGGGGGCCTTTGTCAACACCTGCTTTGAGGAGCTCAGTTTATCTCGGCCGGACTGGATACGGGAGATTCATAAGGCCTATATCCAGGCGGGTTGTGATTTTATTGAAACGAATACCTTTGGGGCCAACAGCATCAAACTGGGGCGGTTCGGGTTGGCGGACAAGACGGCGGTCATCAACCAGACGGCGGCGGAAATCGCCAAAGACGCTGCGCCCGTGGAAGTTTTGGTGGCTGGCTCAATCGGCCCCAGCGGGCTGAATATTCCGGTCCCGGACCCGGAATTGACTTCTACGCTCCATCAGGTTTTTGCCGAACAGGCGCGGGCGCTGTTCGAAGGGGAAGTGGATTTCTTTCTGCTGGAAACCTTCAGCAGCGAAGCGGAACTTCTGATTGCTGTGGAGGCGGTTCGGTCTGTCTGTGAGCTGCCGATTCTGGCCCAGATGACCTGTTTGGAGCATGCCCAGACGGTCTTTGGGACTCCGATTGAACAGGCCCTTTCTGCGGTTGCCCAGCATCCGGCAGTTGCGGCGGTCGGACTGAACTGTTCGGTCGGGCCTTCACATATGCTCGAGGCCCTTCAGCGGATTCGCGACATTACCGACAAGCCGATTTCCGTGCAGCCCAATGCGGGTCTGCCCCGTCAGGTGGATGGGCGGATGCTGTATATGTGCACGCCGGAGTATATGGCCGAGTATGCCAAGCGGTTCTTTGAAAACGGGGCACGGATAATCGGGGGCTGCTGCGGGACCACGCCGGAGCATATTCATCAGATTGCCACGGCCGTCCGTCCGCTGGACCGGGTGACGTCGGCCGTGTCTGTGCCGTCAAGCCGGATTGAGGTGTCCGCTCCGGCCGGTGTCGAGCCCCGGCCGCTCAAAGAACGGTCCAAACTGGGGGCCAAATTGGCTGCCGGTCAGCCGATTGTGTGCGTGGAATTGACGCCGCCGCGCGGCGTGGACCTTCGCGGGGTGCTCGAGCGGGCCCGCCTGTGTGCCCAGCACGGCATTGATGCGGTCAATATTCCGGACGGCCCCCGCGCCAGCGCCCGGCTCAGCCCGATGGTTACAGCCGTCAAGATTGAGCAGGAGGCTGGGATTGAGACGATTCTGCACGTCTGCTGCCGGGATAAGAATCTCATCGGTCTTCAGTCCGATTTGCTGGGGCTGTATGCCGTCGGTCTTCGAAATGTGCTGATTATTACGGGCGACCCGCCCAAACTCGGCGATTATCCGAATGCCACAGCGGTATTTGATTTGGATTCGATCGCCCTTACCCGGGTGGTTCAGAATCTCAACCGCGGGATTGACATAGCGGGCAATCCTCTGCCGGAGCCGCTGGGACTGACCATTGGGGTCGGGGCTAATCCGGTTGCGTCGGATATTCACCGGGAGATTGACCGGTTTCGGCTGAAAGTGCAGGCCGGGGCGGAGTATGCCATAACGCAGCCGGTATTTGATTTGGAAATGTTTTATGCATTTCAGGCAGCGGTGGAGAATTGCCGCATCCCTATTCTGGCGGGCATCTGGCCGTTTGTCAGTTTTAAAAATGCCGAGTTTATGGCCAACGAAGTGCCGGGGGTTGTTGTGCCGGAGGCGCTGCTGAAGCGCATGGCCAAAGCCAAAACCCGCCAGGAGGGGCGCCGCATCGGGGCCGAAATTGCCCACGAGATGATTGCCCAGCTGGCTCCGCACGTAGCGGGTTTTGCCGTCAGTGCCCCGCTGGGGCAAGTTGAGATGGCCCTGGCGGCCCTGGGACGGTTTCCGCTTCAGGATCTATAACATTTCGCTTGTGTTTTAAGAGCCGGCTGGACCGGAGCCGTGGGTGATAAAGTTCCATACCTCTGTTGCCGCGTAGTTTTCGACGGCTTCCAGGTAGGGTCTTGGGTCGAAGCGTTCCCCGTCTGTCAGGACGCGCGGCTTGGGCCATGTAAAGGCGGTTTCAACCAGGAGCTTGCGGGGTTCGCGGAGAAACGATTCGACCCGCAGTTCAATCGTGACCGGCTCCTGTCCTTCGGCAGCGTGGGGCGGAATCAGCAGACGCAGGCCGCCGCCGTGAACGGGCCGTCCGCCTAATGCCTTAAAATCCTCCGGCGACTGATTGAGCCGATTTTCCCACAAATATTGGAAGGCATGAACCTTCGTACTATACAGATGGTCGATGCGGGCGCTGGTGTTCAGAATCTGGTACTGTTCGGCCGGCCAGATTTGCTGATAGGCAGTCGTGACGGCCTCCGCCTCGCGGCAGAAATAGTCCAAGTCGCAGTTGGGATTCAGGGCGATAATCTTCAGATTGTGAATCTGGGGCGCCGGGCTTTCGAGGAGGATTTGCAGCGGGGAAGACGGCGGTTCCCGGCGGAGCTGGAAGCCGTTTTTATAAAACAGCGATTGGGAGAATTCCAGTCCGTTTTCGAGCAGGGCTTTCTGGAAATCAATCTGAACGCTCGGGTCGGCATTCCAGCTGCCTGCAAGCACATAACTGATGCTGTAGTGCGCCGAGGTTTTCGATTCACGTAAAATCAAATCCATAACCATCTCCTGTTTTTGTGTTGTTTATTATACGATTATCGGGCGTTTTGGCATAGGGGAAAAGTACGATTGGGGTGGTTAAGATAGGCAAAATTTCGGCCGATGAGAGAGGGGAAGTACGAAACGTCAAAATAGAGGCCGATTATGAAGCGTTTGGAGAAGAAACCGGTACCTTGGCTTATGCTCAATTATGAGATTAAGGTTTATCCGAATTTACGCAGCTGTGTTAAGCCGGATATGAATCGAGTCAAGCCTGAACAGATGCCGCCGCTGATGGTACGGAAAGCGGGGTGGAGGCGGTAATCACGAAATACAAGACCGATTATTGCAGAAAATAACCTGGCCGATAAAAAACGCCTGCCGGAACAGCGAATCCGACAGGCGTTTTTGTTTTACAGAGCGTTATTATTTTTTCTTGATTCGCGGGTAGTTGCCCAGATACTCGGTCTGCGGCAGCTGGCCTACCAGCGGCAGGGCGTATTCGACAAAGGCCTGCGTAATCCCGTTGCCTTCCGCAGTGATAAACTCATCCGGCAGGGATTTGGTCTTTTCGGCCACGTTGGCCAGCTCAGTGCGGAAGTATTCCACGCCGTAGTTTTTGCCGTTTCCGGTTCGCTTCATCGCTACAGAACCGTTGTCGTATTTCATCGAGTACTGCACGGCCATCCGCCCGCACATTTCAGCCTCCTGCCGGTCCACTTCGGACTGCAGGCCTGCAAAGCTGCGCTGCAGATACCCGAAGGTGTCGGCGCGGACGCGTTTGACCTTCAGTTTGGTTTTTACCTGAGCAGCCAGGTAGTCGGCCAAGGCGCCGGTGCCGGACAGCTGCACGTTTCCGTGGGCGTCTTTTTCTCCGGTCTGGGCGATTTTTTCCGTCCAGGTGACGTGATCGGTATCGCAGATGCCTTCGCTGACGGCCACGACACAGCGGCCCAGCTTCTTATAGACGGCCTCGACATCCGCCAGGAACTTGTCCATCGTAATCGGCCGCTCGGGCACATAAACCAGATGCGGACCGTCATCATCCCGCTGCTTGCCGAGGACGGAGGCGGCCGTCAGGAAGCCGGCGTGCCGGCCCATGATGACATCGATTTTGATGCCCGGAAGGGCGCGGTTGTCGAGGTCATCGCCGATGAGGGCACAGGCGACAAACTTAGCGGCGGTGCCGTAGCCCGGGCAGTGGTCGGTCACCAGCAGGTCGTTGTCCACGGTTTTCGGGACGTGGAAGGCCCGGAACTGATAGCCGACCTTTTCGGCCATATTGTTGATTATGTAGCAGGTGTTGGCGGAGTCGTTGCCGCCGATGTAGTAGAAATATTCCACTTCGTATTTGCGGAAAACGTCGAGGATTTTTTTGCAGTATTCCTCATCCGGCTTGTCGCGGCTGGAGCCGAGGGCTGAGGAAGGCGACAGAGCCAGCCGGCGAAGGGTTTCGACGGACAGTTTTTTCAGGTCGATAAAGTCTTCTTTTACAATGCCGGAGACGGCGTGGACTGCCCCATAGAGATTGTCGATTTCTTTGTGCTTGATTGCTTCCGTAATCACGCCGACCAGCGAGGCGTTAATAACCCCCGTAGGGCCGCCGGATTGACTGACTACCGCGTTTGCCATTGGATTTTCCCCTTTCTTCAACCAGATTATCTTGGGTTTATCGGGGGAACAATTATACGGGACATTGGGGACAAATCAAGCCGGAAAAAGAAAAACGGGCTCGGAAAAGCGAGCGATTTTTCGAGGGTTGATTGACAACTTCTATTCCATCGGGTAAGATAGTTATTTTGGTTCGCCGGGGTTCGACGGCGGTTGCGGTGGAAGTAGCTCAGCTGGTTAGAGCATCAGATTGTGGTTCTGAGGGTCGTGGGTTCGAATCCCATCTTCCACCCGTTTGGAGGCTGTGTGGCATCAGCTTTTGGATGCAGTTTCTTTTCATGTCCCTTCACAAATGCTGTCTGCCCAAAATCTGTTTGTTTTCCTCTTCCGGTGAATCCCCTTGTCTTCTTTGCCGATAGGCTCCGAAGCAGGACGAGCAGAAACGGGGTGTCGGATGGGCACAGTCTATCTGCAGGAACAGGGGGCCAAAGTTTCCCGACAGGGTCGTCGACTGCTGGTTTCCAAAGAGGACCAGCCGCTGCTGTCGATACCGGTCCACCGCCTTCAGCGGCTGGTGATTATCGGACGAATCCAGCTGACGGCGTCGGCCCTGGCGCTGCTGCTGGACCGGAAGGCATCTGTGGTGATGCTTACTTCACGCGGTCAGGTTCGCGGTACGCTGATTCCGCCGGACAGTCCCCGTGCAGCGCTCCGCCGCCGGCAGTATGCACTGGCCGAAGACCCGGCTCAAACCCTTCTGTTCTGCCGCGAGCTTGTGAGGGCCAAGGCCGTTTCTGCCGCAAATGTTATCAGACGATATGCGTATAATCACCGCAATTCCGAGCTGACGAAGGCATCGGAAGAGATTCTCCAAATCGCCGCGCGGGTGGATGAACAGCCCTCCGTCGAGACCGTACGGGGCATCGAGGGTCTGGTTGGCAGAATGTATTTTCAGGCCCTCGTGCAAATCTTTCATTCGCTGGAAATGGATTTCGGCGGACGGGTTCGCCGCCCGCCGGCGGACCCGGTCAATGCCTGTCTGTCGTATGTGTATATGCTGCTGACGGCGCTGGCGCAGAACGCCCTTCAAGCGACCGATTTGGATATTTACTGCGGTCTGATGCATGCGTCGATTCGCAGCGCGCCGGCGCTGGTGTTTGATTTTGTAGAGCAGTTTCGTCAGCCGATAGCCGACCGGTTTGTCATGCTTCTGTTTAACAAAAAGATTCTTCAGAAAGCGGATTTTCAGGTCGGCAGGGGGCAGCCGGCGCCGGTTCTTTTGTCCGATGCGGCTCGAAAACGGCTGATTGCCGAATGGGAAGCATATCTGCAGACCCCGCAGCGTCTGTTGGAAAAACGGGAACCGCTGAGTCCCTTTTCTCTGCTTTTTGAGCAGGCTGAACGCCTGGAAAAGTCAATTCAGACCGGCCGAATCTACCGTTTTTATCAGCTGCCTTTGTAGAGAATCTCTCACATGTTTGTCGTGATTGCCTATGACTGTACCGATGATAAAAGACGGCTGAGGGTCGCCAAAACCCTGCTTGACTACGGCGACCGGGTTCAATACAGTGTGTTTGAAGCAGATTTGGACAAGACTCTTTTGAAAGAAATGATGCAGCGGCTGGCTCAGATTATCAACCCGCAGGAGGATTCCGTTCGGATCTACCATATATGCCAAAATTGTCTGGCAAAAACACAATTTCAGGGACAAGGGCACTTGACACAGCAGGAGACATTCTTTATAATCTGAAATAAATCGATTACAGAAAATCTGTAAGTTGTGGTCTTTCAAAAGTTTATAGCGATTTTGGCGGTTCAGGGTCTTTGAAAAACGATTGAAAAAAAGCCCCAAAAGGGGGGATTACAGTTTTTGCCCTCGCAACCCCTTGAAAACAAAGGGCTTACAAAGGCCGGTCTTGCATTTTTCCCCTGATGAATAAGGGATTGAAACGTCTTCGTCAGAAGCCAGTGAAATCCAGTATGTTTTGTCTTGCATTTTTCCCCTGATGAATAAGGGATTGAAACCCTGTATGGAAGGATTTCAGGATTTTTCCGTCTATTTTATAACTTGCATTTTTCCCCTGATGAATAAGGGATTGAAACCCGTGCGGAAACAGGGACGTCCGTCCTCGGTCATCTCCGACTTGCATTTTTCCCCTGATGAATAAGGGATTGAAACACTTCAACGGCATAGTCTCCCTGACCGAATTTCAGAACCGGCTTGCATTTTTCCCCTGATGAATAAGGGATTGAAACAAAAGTCCAAAAACGTAAAAACAGAAAGACTAAAAGGACTTGCATTTTTCCCCTGATGAATAAGGGATTGAAACTTCCCATATGAAAAAATTTTTGAACTGCTTCCTCCCCCGGATAATCTTGCATTTTTCCCCTGATGAATAAGGGATTGAAAC